>NZ_JAQOSO010000120.1 GCF_030068505.1 Roseofilum capinflatum BLCC-M114 | reverse complement strand
TCCCCCTTCTCCCGAATTGAGGCAAGCTCTTGGTAGGCATTCCCCAGATTATTTTGCGTCATGGCGTAATCTTGGGGAAATTTGTCGGATGTGTAGAACTTCAGGGCGTTGTCGTAAGCTGCGATCGCCTTGTCTAAATTCTCCCCCTTCTCCCGAATTGAGGCAAGTTCAGCGTAGGCATTCCCCAGATTATTTTGCGTCATGGCGTAATCTTGGGGAAATTCGTCGGGTGTGCGGAACTTGAGGGCATTGTGGTAAGCTGCGATCGCCTTCTCTAAATTCTCTGCCTTCTCCCGAATTGAGGCAAGGTCTTGGTAGGCAGCCCCCAGATTATTTTGCGTTTGCGCCCACAGTTCCGGGTTATTCTCCCGGCGCTGCAATACCCACTGATACCCAGCAATAGCAATCTCCTGATTCGTTTGCAGATCTCCCAAAGGAAAATTACTAATCTCAATACTGATATTCCCCACCAGCCCTACCATCGCGGTTTCTGCTTCTGGCTGTTTTTCAATAAATTGGTTCGCCCCCCCCTGCAACATCCCCGCAAACGCTCCATCCAGCAGATGCTGATGGCTTGCCAGCAGTGCTTGCGTCTGTTGCGAGTTCCCTGTCTGCTCGGCTTGCATTAATTGCACGATAAACTGACGATAGTCTTCTGGAGTGTGGCGCTGTTCCCGACTCTCTCCCCCAAACACCTGCTCCAACAACCGCACCAACCACCGCGCCACCTGTTCCTGTCCATTCTCCATCAACTCCTGCGCCGCACTCATCCCCACCTGCAACAACCCCTCATCCACCAGTCCTCGATTCTCGCGCAAAATCCGCCCCTCCTCTCCCTGCTCGCACTGCAACAGTTCATTCAGCAGGTTCACATATTCCCGTATCCGTTGTTCATCCATTTTTCCGTCCTCCCTTTTCAACAATTGTATACATCCCCACTCTTCGTCATTGCGAGTGGAACGCAGTGGAGCGAAGCAATCTCTATCTCCCGCTAGTGCCGTGACACACCTAATTTGATGCAATAGATTTTGTTTGTAGTGAGGGCTTCAGCCCTCTCCAGCTAGGCTTTTAAGCACTCTTCGTGCTTACTACAAACAAAGCACTATTTTAGCTGTATCATGGCACTACAGTGAAAAGATGGCTTCACTCCGTTCGCCATGACTAGCAAAGAATCAATTCAATCATCCCGTAGGGGCAGGTTTCACCCAGATTTTCGCCACCCACCCATCAATGTTGTATTCATGTCGCGAAGCGAAACCTGCCCCCACCCCTGGCGCTATGGGTGGGAGCCAGAAGCCCGGTTTCTTGGAGAAACCGGGCTTCTCCGAGACGACGAATCACACTCATGCTTTTCTCTGTTGATAGTGTTGTTGGGCCAACTGAGTATAGGCATCTTGTTCTGCCTGTAAATCGCCATCCATCGCTTCCCGATTGGCATGATAATACGTTAAAGCCGCATACACTTGAGTTAACGTTAAATGATCCAATCGCCGCGCAATTTCCTCTGCTCCATATCCTTGATTGTACAGAGCCGCCACGCGACGCACGGAGGTTCCCGTCCCTGCAATAATCGGCCGCCCAGAACGCAGTTTAGGATCGGTTGTAATCAGAGAATCGATATTAATTGAACTAACCAATAGTCTTGCCTCCTGGTTGAAAATACTTTATCCAATTTAGTCAAAGGTGGGCAGGGTATGCTTGTAGGATTTGAATCATTTTGCTTATCCTCCTGCCCACCCTACGATAATTTGCTCATTGTTAATTGATTCAATTTAGCCCAACGGTTGGGGGGGCGGGTTCAGCAAAGCGATCGATTGGTATTCTAGATTGTGGTATAACCCGCCCCTACAAATCAATTCAATCATCCCGTAGGGGCAGGTTTCACCCAGATTTTCGACACCAACCATCAACTCTGTGTTCATGTCGCGAAGCGAAACCTGCCCCCACCCCTGGCGCTATTGGTGGGAGCCAGAAGCCCGGTTTCTTGGAGAAACCGGGCTTCTCCGAAACTAGGGTTCCACCTCCAGCGTTAACATTGGACTACAGCCAGATAACCTGACAAACCTTCCATGACAACCCAACTTGAATTCAAAACTTCTGCCCCACCCTTCCGTTGGGATGAAGCCGGAGGTATCCGCATTGGGCAAACCCGCGTTACCCTCGACACTCTCCTAGCTGCCTATCACCAGGGTTCAACCCCCGAAGAAATCGCCATTCAGTTCCCCGTTCTCCGTCTAGAAGACATCTACAGCACCATTGCCTACTATCTCAACCACCGCCAGGAATGCGATCTTTATCTAGAGCAACGCCACCAACAAGCCCAACAGATGAGAGAACAACTCACTCAAACCCACAATTTAGCTCATTTAAGAGAGCGATTACTTGCCCGTTCTCAGAGTAAAGGAAACTAATGCGCCTACTTACCGATGAAAATTTTAACGGAGCCATATTACGAGGTTTGATCAGACGTTTACCTGAATTAGACATTGTTCGAGTCCAAGATGTCGGACTAATGAACGCTGACGATCCAGATATTCTAGAATGGGCAGCCAATGAGGGACGAATTTTGCTCACTCATGATGTGGCGACTATCACCATGTACGCTTATGAACGAGTTAATCAAGGACTACCCATGATTGGAGTCGTTGAGGTGATAGCCACAGCACCCATAGGCAGAATCATTAACGATTTAGAACTGTTTGTCCTTTGTAGTCAACCCGAAGACTATGAAAATCAAGTTCTGTTTATTCCTTTCCCTTAATTTTCTAATAATCCCGTAGGGGCAGGTTTCACCCAGATTTTGGCCACCCACCCCTGGCGCTATGGGTGGGAGCCAGAAGCCCGGTTTCTCCAAGAAACCGGGCTTCTCCGAGACTAGGGTTCCTGGCTTAAAGGTCATTCGTGGCTTCCTCACTTTCATACAAAGTAGTCGCCGCGTATTGCCAGGAAAAATTCACCAAATCTAATTGATCTTCTTCCGTCCAGGTATCACTTTCATCAATACTCCCTTCATCGTGCTGCCCTAAACTGGATTCTGCTTTTCTAGCTTTATAGTGCAAATAGTCAATGAAACTCGCCAATTCAGGGAGAGATTCTTCTGATAAGCCCTCAATGGCTTCAATAATTTTGTTTCGGGTTATTGTTGTAGAATTCATAAATCAATCCAAATTACAGTACATTGATTCAATTTAGCCCAACCGTTGGGGGGGCGGGTTTAGCAAAGTTATCGATTGGTATTCTAGATTGTGGTATAACCCGCCCCTACCCATCAATTCCACGATCCCGTAGGGGCAGGTTTCACCCAGATTTTGGCCACCCAAACATCAATCCTGTGAACCTGCCCCCACCACCGTATACCGGCGATAAAATCCTTGCCATTCCACTGTTTGCAATGTCTCCCACACCTCGACCATTTGCGCCCCGGTTAATTCCGGTATTTCGTCCTCTGGAAAATCCGAAAACGGCCAACCGTCGCGCAAAACAATCGCCAAAAATTCCGCCTCTCCCACATTAAAAGTCATATCCTGATAGTCAGCATTAACTCTGGGTATCCACTCCACCGACTCCGAGAGTTCATACTGCTTGGAAAATGCCCCAGAAGGACAAAGGGAATAACTGCCATCTTTTTCCCGAAGCAACAACAGCAAATACCCCGGAACCGGGACTTGTAATTTTAGTAAATATCCCTGATTCACTCGTAATTCTTGGGGCGGATTATTCGGTCTCCCCACGGCAATACGGTGGTCTTCCTGATTGGGAACTAGATCCTTGGGAACTAGCTCCAACCATCCCGGTTTTGCAGCCACTTGCTGCTGTTTCTGCAATTTCCCAAATGCCCACCGAGGAAAGGCTTTATTCCACAGCCAATCATAACAGACTTTCCAGGGGCCAACATCGGACTCACTCGGCGCACCAGTTTTTTTGTGCTTCAAATCGTCAAGGTTAACCCCATCAAGTTCCATTTGTTGACCAAAAGTAGTTTTGATTTTTTCGACCACTTCCTGAATAGTTTTGTTGATGTTACTCAGAGCAGAATTGCTGTTTAAGTCCTTGGTTATCTTAACTTTAATGGCTGGATGTTGCTCCTTGAAGTTATCTGGATGCCACCGATGCCAGAAGCAACGTTTTTGCGCTTCGCTATTGCGGTTATGGGTGAAAATTTGTTGCTTCGCGTACAAGAGGAATTGTTCTTGCAAGGTCTGCGGTTGAGAATACGCCATGGTTTTGCCCTACCACTGCTGTACTTATTCTTCTACACTAGCACAGGTTGCTGGTAGATGAAAAGATATTTTTGTAAGTTTTATTTTGTTTTATTTCCCTATATTTTGGTTTATTTTTGTTGATTTAATGCGGATTTTGGGCGGTGCGTTACGCTGTCGCTTTTCATGTCCGCTTGCGGAAACGCACCCTACGAGGTTTGTGTAAGAGATTTATATCGATTTATTTTTTCCATATTTTATCGCCATTTTCAGATGAAAAATAGGGGGATAAAACGGGAGTATGGACGTGGGAGATTAAGGATTATGAGTTCTCAAAACCGACAACGACAACGACAAGTTTTGATTCTGATTTCGGAGTTTGTGCTGCCGAATATGGTTGGGTTCATCCTAGATGCTTCTTTGGGCTTTAGCATGAGCGCGATCGTTGTGGCTTATCATGTATGGAAAACCTGGGATGGCTGATCCCCCTAAATCCCCCTTAAAAAGGGGGACTTAAAAACCCCCTTCTCCTGCGGGAGAAGGGGGTAGGGGGATGAGGGGCAACCTCTATATTACTCATCCAATAAAATCAATTGTTTGCGGTGAGTATGACGCAAGTATTCGTAGGGTGCGTTTCCGCAAGCGGACATGAAAAGCGACAGCGTAACGCACCCAAACCCACGTCCAAAAGATTACTCTGTACCGGGTGATGGACAAACTTGCCCCATTATTCATCGGATAAAATCAATTGTTTGCGGTGAGTTTGGCGCAAGGAAAACTCGACTGAATGAGAAGCAATAAATTCAAACAGATAAACCACATCGGTGGGACGCAGCAGGGTTCCATCATTGCGGCAACTGCCAAGATACCGAATATGAGCTAAACCGTCATCAGAAATCGATTCTAATTCTAATGCAAATAACTGCTCGCGCAGGTTAACTCGTTTGGGTTTGCCGGATTTAGTTTTTCCTTCTTTGATGATTTCCTCACGGTCTAAAATAGCCTGAATCCAATCTTGCCACTGTTGGGAAGTTATGGACTGGGAAGAGTCTAGGGTAATTTGGTATTCAGCTTTGTCTAATAACTGGGCGCTGCTTTTCCCTTTTAAGGGGATTTCTTGCACCTCGTAAAGGGGACATTCGGCGGGCAGTTGGGCGCGAAGACGGTGTAAAAAGTCTTCTGGCGCGACGGTTTCGGTTAATTCAAAATCGACTAACTCGCCACTGCTGGTGATGCCTAATGAGAGGGCGCTGGCGACCATGATCCGGGGGCCGGGATGATATCCTCCAGTATAGGCAACAGGTAAGCCAGCGCGACGTACTGCCCGGTCAAGCAGTCGCAGCCAGTCTAGGTGACTCATTTGGGCCATTTCTCCTTGTTTGCCCCATTTGACGCGCAGGCGTTGAACGGGGGGGACTTTGGTGTTGTCGTGGGCTTCTAGTTTGGGAATGGGGGGCGGGGTGACGATGATGTTATGGCCGAAGTCCGTGCCGCAGACTCCGCAGTGGGAACAGGTGTCAAAGGAGCAGTCGGGGACGGTGGTTTCTTGGAGGGCGCGTTTAAGGTCTTCTTTGAGCCAGGTTTTGCTAATGCCAGTATCGATATGATCCCAAGGGAGGGGTTGATCTAAGAGGGACTCAGATGATGAGGTCACCGAGCGGAGTCGAGGTGAGGTGTTTTCTGAAAGATGATCGGGAATGGCGTGCCAGGTTCCTTCGGTAATTTGCCGATATTTCCAGGTGAGTCCGGCTTGCTCGATCGCTTCTTCCCAAGCATTATAGGCTGTATCGAGGCTTTCCCACCAGGCATCCATGCCCGCGCCCCGCTTCCAGGCTTCGAGAATGACGGGGCCGAGTTGGCGATCGCCTCTTGAAAGAAAATCTTCCATGGCCGATAATCGAATATCGGTAAAGTTGGCCTTGACTCCCCGCATTTGCCGAAACTGTTCCCGCAGCAGTTCCTGTTTCCGCTCAAATTCTGCCGTTGCCACACTATGCCATTGGAAAGGGGTATGGGGTTTGGGGGTAAAGTTGGAGATAGTCAGGGTCACGCCCAACCGTTTACGGCCGCGAGTATAACATTCTTGCTGAAGCCAGTGGACGGTTTCGGCAATGCCCAAAATATCGGCATCGGTTTCTCCGGGTAAGCCAATCATAAAGTAAAGTTTGACTCGATCCCATCCTTGATCGTAGGCACTTTTTACGCCCCGCAACAGTTCCTCATTGGTCAGGCCCTTGTTAATAATGTCCCGCATCCGTTGGGTTCCGGCTTCGGGTGCAAAGGTGAGGGAACTTTTGCGCGTACCGCCGACAATGTTACCAATGTTTTCATCAAACCGGTCTACCCGTTGACTGGGGAGGGAGAGGGCGATTTTTTGGTCTTGCAGTTGGTTTCTCAGTTCTAAACCCACCGCAGGAAGGGCAAGATAGTCGGAGCAACTGAGAGAGAGCAGGGAGATTTCATTATAACCGGTGGCTTGAATGCCGTCGGCGATCGCCTCAATTGCATCATCGGGAGCCACATCCCGCGCTGGACGGGTGAGCATTCCCGGTTGGCAAAACCGGCAGCCCCTGGTACATCCGCGCCGAATTTCCATGGTTAACCGGTCGTGGATGGTTTCAATATAGGGCACGAGAGCGACGGAATAGGCGGGCATGGGGGGCGCTGTTCGGCGTAAAATGCGATCGGGTACATCCTCGCGCACGGGAACCACCCTACCGTCTGGTGTGGGTTGATAAAACTGGGGCACATAAACGCCAGGAACTTGGGCCAGATCTAAGAGTAAATCCACACGACTCAAGTTGTTTTTTAAGCCTTCTTCCACAACTAAGCCAATTTCTGGCAGCACTTCTTCCCCATCTCCAAGAGCCATAAAATCAAAGAATTGGGAATAGGGTTCCGGGTTGGAGGTGGCGGTTTGTCCCCCAGCAAAGATCAGGGGAAAATTGCCCTCTTTTCGCTCTTCCCAGGTGAGGGGAATACCGGCAAGATCGAGCATTTCCAGGATATTGGTGGCTCCGAGTTCGTAGCTGAGACTAAAGCCAATAATGTCAAATTCTGAGAGAGGGCGACGAGATTCGAGGGCAAATAGGGGAGTTTGGGTCTCCCGCAGTTTAGCGCTCATATCTGGGCCGGGTAAATAGGTGCGATCGCACAGTTGGCGCGGCTGGGCATTAATAATATTGTATAGAATTTGATGCCCCAAATTGGACGAGCCTAATTCATACAGTTCTGGATAGCTCAACACCCAATGCACAGATGTGTCTGACCAGGATTTATACGCTGCCCCTAATTCCTTACCGATATAGCGAGCGGGTTTATGGATATCGGGGGTCAATAATTGATCGATGGCAATAACCATAGGTTCACCTCTCGTATACTCTGTGTTCTCCCTGTAACGATCTGGCCAGAGTTGGGGCGATCGCACAGACTTCTAGGATACCGTAGGAGCCATTCCCCTGTCTTTGATATTCGACGAAGTGCGATCGCGATAAAATCAAGAAAAACTTGCCAAGTGAACTTATGTACCTCCAATATACTCCTAGAGATTACCTCCCCTCGGCAAAAGATTTACCCGACTCGGACGAGACTCCTGTGGATAATCAACTGCAACATCTAATTCCCGGACTTCTTGAAGCAGTGCTGGCTTTAATTTGGTCAGAGCGCATGGATTGGTTTTTTGGGGTAGACATGGGAGTATACTATGACCCCAACCAACCGGCCATTGTCCCGGATGGGTTTTTGAGTATCGGTGTCCCCAGAATTATTGATGAGGGCTTACGCTTATCCTATGTTCTCTGGGAAGAGGAACAAATTCCGACTTTAGTCTTAGAAGTCGTCTCAAAAACCAGAAGAGGAGAGTATAGCGAGAAAAAACAACACTATGCCCAACTGGGAATTCCCTACTATGTAATCTATAACCCCCTGCGGACACAGCAACAGCGATTAGAGGTTTATCAACTTAAGGGGGGTGAATATGAATTATTATCAGGGGAACCGGTATGGTTATCTGAACTCAATTTAGGCATAGGTCGAGGGCAAGGAACCTATCAAGGGATAGAGAGAGAATGGCTCTATTGGTATGATGAAGAGGGAAAGCGCTATCTGACACCAGAGGAAAGAGCCGAGAGTGCTGAACTTGAACGCGATCGCGAACGTCAAGAAAAAGAACTCGAACGAGACAGAGCCGATCTCCAACAACAGCGAGCCGAGAGTGCTGAATCCAATTTACAACAGCTACGAGAAAAACTACGACAGTTAAATATCGATCCTGATTCTCTTTAGAATTGCCAATCTGGGGGATTTTCCTTATAGGTCTTATAGGTATCATTACTTTAACCAATTGATCGAATGAATCAGCCCAAGTGTTGATCCTCCCGCGATCCCCGGCACGTAGTGATCTCTATCACTTCAATTTCGCTAATTCGATCACATCTGAGCCTAGATATTGACAGTTAACTATAGGTATACCAAGAAAGTGAGGTTCAATTATGATGCCCACCAGTTTAATCCGTCGGTTGGTAGAGCAGATCCTCTACTTAAAACGGCTCACCCCCGAATTGGAAAATGCCATTAATGCGGAATTAACGCGCTTAGGCCATATTTCTGATGTAGATTATGAAGCCCTCGAATTGTTGATGACCGAAATGGATGAAGGGCGTATTCAATTGGTTTCTAACCCCTAGGGTTCTGATTCTGGGTTTTGATTCAGACTCCAGAGGCGATCGATAAAGGATCGTAGCTGTTGATTATGTTCACTCCCCTTAGAGTTCGCGAGGTGCATTGGGTCTAATTTTGCAATGATAGGAATCACATCGGTGTCTAAGGCCGGATGAAATGCATGGACGGGCCATAAAAGATCGGGCCCCTGACGTAAATCATAATAAACGGGCAAGTCCGGTGAGAGTGAGGGGTGTCGATCAGCCCATTCCACCAGCATTAAGGGACGCACCCAAGCCAGACTTCTAGCGGTAACAATCTGAATCACTTCACTGTAGAGGCGATCGCCGTTAACCTCTAAGTACACAATTTGACAAGGTTGGATGTTATCCAGGTTCTCCATGCAACAGACAGAATATCATTGTTCATTGTTCGTTGTTCATTGATATTACATCAGCAATCTCACAAATTCATTCACTGCATCATACTGATCGGCCATGCGCGAATGCAATTCCAGCGATCGCAAATCCAAATCGGGCAACAGTTCGCTATTTTTTACCAACCGATATTCCGTAGACTGCAACGAATAAACGGCGATCGCGCCATCTTCCCAAAACCATACCTCTGGTACTCCTACCCGACGATACACTTCCAACGAATCAATACCACCACTGGTCAACACTATCTCAATTGCCAAATCTGGAATTGATTTTTTCTCATGTAAACAATAGGACTCATCCGGCTCTTTTCGACCTCCCAAGTCTTGAGAACCCAGTGTGGTACTCCCACGGGCGTAAAAACGAATGTTTTTTACGCGCAGATAAGCTTCCAAAAGCTGACTCAAGGTTTTTTTCGGTTCTTCATGAGCCTCTGATAAAGGAGACATAATCTGTAAATATCCATCTAAATAGGTTAAACGCGCTCCCGTTCCGACAAACCCTGCATCGAGTGTTTCTAATTTGTCCCAAGTGAGATTACCCACCAAAACCGCGTTTGGGTTGGCTTCTATTGATGATGGGGTGATAACCATGTGACTAACCTCAAGCGATCGTCCATACATAATAACAATCGGAACAGGGAATGCTATAATTTCACTTTAGGTTTACAAAAGAGCGCTGTATCAAGCCAATCAGAGTTCTTAGCATTTAATCACTCAAATACAAATGCTTTCCTTTGCTCCATTAACCAGAGGTATAAAGCTATGTCTGTAGAAACCATTGAAAAACGATCGACAACTCGCAAAATAGCCCCTCGTTATCGGGTGCTACTCCATAATGATGACTTCAACAGCATGGAATATGTCGTCGAAACCCTGCTCAAAACGGTGTCGAGCTTAACTCAGCCCCAAGCGGTCAGTATTATGATGGAAGCCCACAATAGTGGCCTAGCCCTAGTGATTACCTGCGCTCAGGAACATGCCGAATTTTACAGCGAAACCCTGAATAATCACGGACTCACTAGCACCATTGAGCCAGAAGAATAAAAGCGATAACCCCGTGGGGAAAAGGCAAAAAGCACCAGCCATACAACGAATCTTCCGATTTTTGGTGGTGCTTTTGTGCGTTTGGTTACCCATCGCTTTGCCCATTTATGTCTGGGTTCCTGACCCCAACTGGCAGAGCATTTTAGCCCTGGGTATCTTATATCTAGAGTTCCTGGTGCTGGTGTATGTCTGGTCTCGTTGGGTTGACCCTATTCCCTGTCTCTTCAAATATTATGGGGTGCGGTTAACCCAAGCCAACCGCTTAGAGTTTTTGGCCGGTTTGTGTGTTGCTGTTGCCTGTCTTTTCGGGTTATTTACCATACAAGAGCTAATGGGTTGGGTGATGTGGCGACCCTTACCTGCATCCATGACTCAAGTCATCTTAGAAGCAGCTCTGGTGGGTTTCGGAGTCGGTTGTGCAGAAGAGCTGTTTTTTCGGGGGTGGTTCCTGAGTGAACTGCAACGGGATTATTCTCCGAACCGCAGCGCTTGGATCAATGCCCTCATTTTTGCGATTTTACACTTTATTAAACCCCTAGGGGAAATTCTGCGAACTTGGGTTCAGTTTCCCGGTTTGGTGCTTTTGGGTTTAACCTTGGTTTGGGCCAAATATGCAACCCATGGACGCTTGGGTTTGTCGATTGGTCTGCATACGGGGTTGGTGGCCACCTTTTATGTAATCAATGTGGGTCAACTGATTGAGTATACCCAAACCGTTCCCCCTTGGGTGACTGGTATTGATCAAAATCCCCTAGCGGGTATGATGGGGATATTATTTCTCAGTGGGATTGGCTTTTGGGTCAGACGGCGATCGCGCAGAGTTCTGAAACAGGACAATCCCTGATAACCTAGGAATCCTTACCGGGTCAACTCGAATCTTATGAACACCGTTGTCCTTGAGTCTCACCCTTGTATCCTGGTGATTGAGAGTGATACGAACTTAGCTGAAAAAATGAGTCTGGACTTACAAGAATCGGGTTACGATCCAGTTTTGGCAAGCGATCCGAAACTCTCTCTGACTCAAGCGGATCGGATTAAACCCGATTTAATTATTATCGATCGCATGTTAGTCGGGGATTCAGGGTTAAGCATTTGTGAAAAAATGAGGGGACAGGGAATTGTGGCCCCGATTTTAATGTTAATGGCCAAAGATACGGTAGAAGACCGGGTGGCTTGTCTAGAGTCGGGAGCCGATGATTATTTTATTAAACCCTATCGCCCAGAAGAATTTTTAGAACGACTTCGACTCTATCTGAAAAGTAATACGGACAATAATGAACAGTTGCGCTTTAGTGACCTGATTTTGGATCTCGGTACTCGCAAGGCATTTCGGGATGGACGAGCAATTGAGTTAACGATGAAGGAGTTTGAACTGCTCAAGTGTTTGATGGAACATCCCCGCGATGTCTTAACCCGCGAACAGATTTTAGAGCAGGTTTGGGGCTATGACTTTATGGGAGAATCGAATGTGATTGAGGTCTATATCCGCTACTTACGGCTGAAAATTGAACATGAGGGGGAAAAGCGGCTCATTCAGACGGTGCGCGGTGTCGGCTATGTTTTGCGAGAACCTTGACATGGGAAAGAAGAGAAACGTGAATGGGATAGTGTTGGGGTTGGCACTGTTATTAAGTTTGGGAACCATCGGATGTGCCAGATCAACCCCTCCCCCTGCTTCTGTCGATCGCATCGCGCAAGAGAACCCCAAGGGACAGCAGTTGGAAGTGTCTGCACAGGTGGAAATTTCTGGAGAACCCATCGATCTAGAAGTGGCTCGCACTCCTGAACAACAGGCTTTAGGATTAATGTATCGACCCGAATTACCGGATAATCGGGGCATGTTATTTCCGTTTTCTTCTCCTAGAATCCTGACATTTTGGATGAAAAATGTCCCGGTTCCCTTAGATATGGTCTTTTTGCTTGATGGAGAAGTGAAAGCGATCGCCGCTTCGGTTCCCCCTTGTACTACTCCTTCTTGTCCTGTTTATGGGCCGAATGAACCCGTCAATCAAGTGATTGAGTTGCGCTCTGGACGAGCAGCAGAGTTAGGCCTACAAGTGGGCGATCGCCTAGAAATTCAGTTTTTAGATTCGCCCTAATCTTTCCCTGTTCCTCATGTTCTGGATCTCTTGCTGGTCAAGGGTTTTCGCCAGTTTATCTTCCAATCTCTATGGCTCAGAGTTGATCCCCATCAACAAAATCGGTTAAAAATCTGTACAAGTCTTTACAAAACCTTAAAGATTTGATAGTCTGAAAAACCTGAAGCATAATAATGAAGTTATAAACCCAACCTCAAGATCTGGGAAAAGGGGTAAACCTGCGATCGGAGACGCTCCAGATCTCCTGGAACTTTATATCCTGCTCATCAGACTCTTACCTTGGCTCAGATTGTGATCGAGATCCTATTGCAAGAGGGTAGACGATCACATCCTGGATTAAATCCCTTGAATTATGCTTAGATGACGGGGACAGAATATAAACTGACTCCGCCACCACCCAATTAACAAATCCTGATTTCAAAATAAGTTTTTAAGATAATGAGGTGAAAAATTTGATTATGTCCCCTGGAAGCTACGCCAAATTAATTCGGTTTTTACAAGACGAGTTATCGATCTCTTCTTCTTCGATCTCCTTAGCCATGAGACAGTGCGAACACGATCCCGGCCCCTTGCCCATGGTGTTGTGGCAATACGGTTTAGTCACTTTAGAGCAGCTCGATCAAATCTTTGATTGGCTGGAAACTGCCTAGATCTCAGGTCAAGTGGAATCAGACTATGGAGGCTAGGGTTGATCGTCGCTCTAAAACGGATTCTAACTAATGCCTGGATGACGCTTCATCAGGTAATCATCAACAAGTTAAACATCCAAAAGCGGGTTGAAGGTTCAACCCGCTTTTAGCAATTGTTGCTACAATCAGTTGGGAATTGAGAGTGTTGATTCAGTTCATTGACCAAATCGTGAAAGTTGAAGTGTTCTATGGAGTTATCAAAACTGATTTTTAGGGGCCTTAAAGCCGATCATTTCCGTCATCCCCTGGATCGCGAAGCGACGCAAGCGCTCAAGCAACTGCCCGGACTGGATATGGTGATCCGTAATTTGCTGGCTCCCGTGGGGGAAAAATATTTCTATTTAGATAATATTGCCTCTAGTATTTTGGTGAGCGATCGCCAACTGCCCCATTTACACCAGTTGCTCCTAGAAGCCAGCCGAATTTTAGACCTAGAACCGCCCCAACTCTACATTAAGCAGCATCCCGTTCCCAACGCCTATACCTTCGCCATGCGGGGACGGCAACCCTTTATGGTAGTGCATACCTCTTTGATCGAACTGCTTAATCCCGAAGAAATTCAAGCCGTTATAGCCCATGAATTAGGCCATCTCAAATGCGATCATGGGGTATACCTCACCTTAGCCAATCTGATGGTAATCGGAGCCAGTTTAGTGCCCAACTGGGGAACTCTGGTGGCTCAACAACTGCAAAGCCAGTTAATGGAATGGGTCAGATGTGCGGAGTTTTCCTGCGATCGCTCCGCCCTCCTCGTCAGCCAAAACCCCAGAGTCGTCATGTCTGTCCTCATGAAACTCGCCGGTGGATCGCCCTCCCTTGCCCCCCAGCTTAACCTCGATGCCTTCATCGACCAAGCTCGCGCCTACGATCGCATCGATGAGAGTGAACTCGGTCAACTGCTCAAAGAAGCCCAAGTTGCTGAACTCACCCACCCCGTTCCCGTCCTCCGTGCCAGAGAAGTCGATCGATGGGGAAAAAGCCAAGATTATCAAAACCTGTTGCAAAATCTGAAAATAGGTTATAATGATCGAGCTATCCATAAGGGCGGATGGCGAAATTGGTAGACGCACCACACTCAAAATGTGGCACCTCCGGGTATGAGAGTTCGAGTCTCTCTCCGCCCATATAGTTATTTCAAATAGCAATAAAAGCGTATCAAGGCTTTCACACTCATACCCGGAGGTGCTGAGAGCAACCCAATCCTATATTGTTGTGACTGTCGATCATAACAGCGCAAAGGGCTGTATTTCTAGTTTACGGTTTGCTCAAGAGTTTTGGGCCGCTCCATTGAATACCGATCGCCCCCAGAGGTGCGGTGATAATGATACTCAAAACGGCGATCGCCAAAATAGTCTGTCCGGTGGCTTCCGTCATTGAGGTCATTTTGCCGTCATAAAACAAACTCAGGGGCACTGCACCAATGGCCGCTTGTACTGTGGCTTTCGGCCAATAGGCGATCATACAAAAGATCTTTTCTTTCCGGTTCAGATGGCACTTGAGTAAGGAAAGCCAGACTCCGAGACTGCGAGCGAGTAAACCCAAAAATAGCATCAATACGCCAATCCCCAACACCTCCACACTGATTTGATTCAGGTCTACCTGTGTGCCAATATAAACAAATAAGAGAATTTCCGCTAACACCCAAACCTTACCAAATTTAGCGGCTAGGCGACGGGCGAGGGTATCATATTTTTCTAGGATGACAAAGCCGATCGCCATAATTCCCAACAAACCGGCGATCGGGATCGCGTTTTTCACGACATCGAGTTCTGTAAATTCATAAAATAAAACAGCAATCATCATAAAGATAATCACTTTTTTCGTATCCCGGAGATGATAGCGCTTAAAGAACCACACCAAGCCAAATCCAATCCCCACTCCAATGGCTGCACCAACAAAAATTCCTAGGGGAACACTGACCAAAATATGGGTTAAATTCAAGGATTCACCCGTAGCTAAACCGACAAAAACGCCAAAAATGGTAATGGCAAATACATCATCAACGGATGCACCGGCTAACACTAAAGTGGGGACTTCTTTATTTTTTCCCCAACCCGCATCCTTGAGTTCTAGCATGGAGGGGACAACCACCGCAGGGGAAACGGCGGCTAAAATAAAGCCTAACATTCCTCCTTCAATTAACGTTAAATTTAAGAGAAAATGAGATAACAATAAAATGGTGCTTCCTTCAATGATTCCGGGAATACAACTGAGGCGAATGGCTGGCCCGCCAATGGTGTTTAATGTGGCTCGATTAATGCCTAATCCGGCACGAATTAAAATAACAATTAGGGCTACAGTTTTAAATTCTTTTAAAAGTTCTAAAACCGGATCGCTCACCCAATCAAGAAAACTGGGGCCAATGAGTAATCCGGTCGTGACTAATCCCAATAATCCCGGCATTTTTATCCGTATAAACAGATAATAAAAGAGGAGCGCTACCAGGATAATTAAGGCGAATTCAAGTAACATGAAGTTTGGGTAATGGTGAATAGTGAATAGGGATGATGTTTAAGCCAATCTATCCTAGGGTGGGCAGGGCAAAAGTTATAGAAGTTGAATACTATTGCTGCCTCACTTGCCCACCCTACCGGCTGTCCAATCTACTATTGTTAGTCCAGGAACTTGCTGGAAATCCCGTTGGTTGCGGGTGACGACTGTAGCACCTGTTGATAGGGCAATAGCGGCAATTCGCATATCTTTTTGCAGTCGATTTTTGCGTAATGGAGGGTTTTCTTTTAAGAGTTGCTTTAAACACTGGTCGGCTTCGGGTGTAAAGTCAAGAATTTCCAGAGTTTTTAAGAATTTTAGGGTCAAGGAAAGCTTGGCATATAATGCTGGCAGATTATTGATTTCTGAGGGGTCGTTGATTCTGCCGACCCAACCGTTGAAGAGTTCTTGCACGGTAATGATGGTAATCGCTATCTGGTTTTTGTCTGCGTTGGCTATTAGTTGGGGATGGTTGTAGAGAATTAAGGAAACACAGTCCGTATCTAGAATATATGGAGACACTTTGAGTTGCTCCTACTGGTAATAGGAGGGATCGACTTCTGAGTTATCTTCTGAATTGCGTTCGGCATGAATGGAGTCCAGAATCGCTTCAAAGTCAGGGTCATCTCTAAATATACCAGCAAATCTTTCCCATTCTTGTTCGAGGTGCGGGGGGTTTGGAGCGGTGATGTGGGATAAGGTTTGTTTGATTGCGGTGAGTTCTTGTTCTAAAGTGGCGACTCGGATTTCTAGGGGATGAAGTTGCTCGGTTATGGATGGATTGGCCATAGCTGTTTGAAAGCGGTTGGGTCTGTTGAGACTATTGTAACGTCTTAGGACTATCATTAATAAACCAGAGAAAAACGTGAGTATCTAACAGGAACTTCATTCCATATACTCCTGGAACTCTTCAAGGGGCTGGTCAAAATCTGGAGCTATGGTAATTTGTCCTTTGGCACTGCCTCGTTTGCGTCGTTTTCCAGGGGAGGAAAATGGACTTAACTTGAGGACAGGTTGGCGATCGCGGGTGATAATAATTTCATCCCCATTCAAAGCCACCTCAAGTAGTTTACCAATTTGAGCTTGAGCATAGACAATATCAACTTGTTGCATCACTTCTGTGTCAATCAACCCATCTAGGCGAGGAAACTATACGCCCTAGTATAACCTCCTTATAATAGAATCGGTCTTTAACATGAAAAACCCCTGCCCAGATCAAAGGGCTAGGGGAAATGAAAATCTGGATTAAAGCAGTTCCTGATTTTAATCCATTCTTCTCGATCGCCGATTATGCATGACCCAAGGCTTTAGAGGCCGAAATACCGGCTTGGCGTAGTTGCCGTGAATATTGGGTGGCCACTAAACCAACTACTGACCATTGGGTTAACACGGAGAACATGACCGTCAGAGCGGATGTATGGTTGAGCGCTTCCCAGGGGAAGATGGTAAACATCCAGAGCAGGGGCGCTTCTTCAGGATAGGCGGAGAGAACCAGGAAGGCTAAGGGAAGCAGAGAAATTGCTCCACCGATCGCTGCGGTTGCCCAAATTCCGCTTTTCTTGGATTTCATCATCATAATCAGTTGGGCAACACTGGCATAAACGAGCAGCACGGAAAAGCTCAATACCAGGTTAAAGATTCCATGGAGAATATCGTCTGTTCCGCCTGGCCACATTAAGATCCAGGGGAGAATGATTAACTGAGCTTCGGCTAAGTTTAAGGCGATTGCCAATAGAGCTGGACTTTTATCTCCAGACATCAGGTCTTGGAACAGCCCTTGATGGCGCGTTTCCGACATATGGCGATACCGGGCCCAGTCTACACAAACCTGTCTTTGGGGAGACAAAGCGGCCATTAATCCCGCAAAGAAAATCAGGTTGAACACCAGTAGAGTATAAAGATTCTCAAATTCATATCCATGGGGAGCTAAACCGAGGGTGAAGACGCTGAAGCATCCGGTTAACCAAAAGGACTGTTGTTTGCTGATTAAAGTCTTATTGGGATTGCGGAAACAGCGATCGATCACCAGCCAATTCCAAGCTGTCCATACCCCACAAGTGACGACCATGGCTAAACTTAAGCCGACCACAGTTTGGCCAATGGGCAGTATAAACCAGTGCCATTCCATGGAATGCTTGAGTAAATCAATTAAATCGTAATTAAAGAGCTGAATATTACCCAACCATTTTTCCCCGATCATATAGGGAAGTAAGCTAGAGGGTGTAAACAGTTTCAGGATATCAATGGGCGCATCTTCAACCCGCATCATGGAAGTGATAAACAGAAAAGCGGTGACTAAACCCCCACCTAACCAAGCCTGGAACCCACCCATCCAATGGCTGACCAAACCGAAGAGGATGGAACCACTGAAGAAGAAGGCACTACAGGCCAATAACACGCCATAATAGAGGGCCAGTAATCCGAGGGGCATATGCAGATTAATTGCTGCCCACAGATGGAGAGGAAAGGCGAGGAAGCAGCCAAAATACAGTAAGCTAGGGGCCCCTAGAACTTTACCTAAGAGAATGTGTTGGGTAGACTGGGGACTCAGGCGAATAAAATTTAGGGTTCCTTTGCGCTCTTCTCGGTCGAGGTCGCTGATAATCAGATAGGTTCCCCCAACCAATAGGGCAAATAAACCCACCACGGTTAACCAGACAAATACATCTGACCACCAGAGTTGCCAGTTAATTTCCGGTTTAGCGAACTGATCGGTTAAACAGCGTAAGCTGTGATAGTAGTATTCTGGTTTTCCTCCGGTACAGTAGCGGTCGTATTCACTATGGCGATCGGGTAATTCGTTGAGGAAGCCAAAGAGTACCAAGACTTGGGCAAACAAAGACATGCCACCGGCAACCATGATATTCCGAGGATTAAACCGACCTTTAAGTTCTCGGAAGAGTTGGGGGTTAATTTCCCCAATAATGTTCATTACATCTAGTCTCATCAGAAAATGTGGGTGGGAACCCGTCCTTTTAGGACGGCTTTACAGTGCAATGTTTACGCAACAATCAAGCCATTTGATCGGCGGATCAGAGTGACTTTAGTTGCTGCGATCTGCCCCAACCGTTTCCAGTTGGCATCGCTGACAGATATTTGCTTTTCGGTATCGCCGGAAACATAACCAATCCCTTTTGGAGATTGAACTAAGTCACCTTTACGAACACCGTGACGAGTTGTAGATCCGCCATATTTACGGCGACTCCCTCCTTTCGCTGGAACCATGAGATGCAGTTGCCGACGGGAATAAGGGGGTCTACGAATCACAAAGAACGGTGCAGTGGTGATACAGACGGAACCAAACCACGTTGCGCCATCCTCGCTAACCTTGTGATACTTGCGGTACTCGATAAAGTGCGATGCAGCAATGGCAACCCCGTCTACAGCGTGAGTGTTGAACTCAGCTTTGGACTTGTCTGCTTTGTTTTTTGTCAAGTCCAACTCACGACGCACCAATGCTGTTTTATAGCCTTCGATTTTCACCACAGGCGCAAACTGAGCTAACTGCTCTAACACCCATGCTTGACCTACCATTACAGGTGAAAATCCTTTGCCTGATTTCGCTTTTTTGCGTCCGCTCGTCAGATCAACATCAGCTTTTACATACTCGTAACGAATCTCAATCACTGGATATATCTTACAGAGTTCTGAGACGATTCTCAGTTCGAGTTGACGATTAGCTCGAATCGATGGGGCAAGTTTGCCCTGCCGACGATTCTCAAACCGTTTCTGCCGATGGGCACGTTTTGTGAAGGCAACCTTGCGATTGATTCTGCGTCCTCGTCTTGCCCGACGCATTAAACGGCGATTGTCCATCCTGTCTCTTACCTTTTGGAACGGGAGAATTAGATGAGCCGTGTAAAGCGTGAACTTAGAAGATTGAACGCCGATGCCAGAATATTTCTTGCCGGGGTCAATCCCAATAACGATATCCTGAGTCTCGCATCCTGATGGCTCAACGGTCAGTTGCACGTAGAACTGACCGCAATCCGACCAGCGCTTGACGGCTTTCCCTGATTCAATCCACTTACGCGCCCGCGCCGGAGTTGTGGGCATGAGTGGCTTGTGGTCTTTGTCTACGACTGGAATCCTAAGTATCTGCATGATTGGTATAACCCACATTGTTTAAGTCCCTTTGACCACCAAACAAACCATGTCTTGGCTTAACCCAACGCCTGAACCAACAGGCTTACAGATAATCCGAACTAGGGAAGTATTCGGAAGTGTGTGGGATTGTTTGGCGCGGCGGTCTAGTCACTACTACGAAAACTTGGCTGTTTTCAATCTCCGTGGCTTCAGCCCGGAGTCAGTGACATATCCTTTACAGAGGGCATTAACTTAAGATGCTTGCTTATGACCCAATTTCAGGAAGATGGTTTCTAAATCTTCCTGGGTAGAGTAAAACTCAGTTATGGGTAAATTAGCGCTAATGAGCGATCGCAATAACTGGGCGCTCTCTTCTGGGGTTCCGTTAAAGTTCACCCGCAAATGACCCGATGAGAGGGTTTCCCATCCGTCCACCTGGGAAAACTGTTTCAGTTCTGTAATCAAGGCATCTTGAGATCCCAAGGTGGCGATCGAGATTTGTTGACGACTTAAGCGCTGATACAAATCTTTTAGAGTTGTGCTTTCGACTAAGTAGCCCAATTCCATGATACCCACGGACGTACAGAGTTCTGCCAAGTCACTGAGGACATGGGAGGAAATTAAAACGGTCATTCCTGCTTCTTGCAGAACTTTGATAATTTCCCGAAACTGCATTCGCGCAATGGGATCTAAGCCGGACACCGGTTCATCGAGCAATAACACAATCGGTTCATGGATAATGGTTCGAGCTAAGGAAAGCCGTTGTTTCATCCCCCGCGAGAGGGTGGAAATCTGACTATTGCGCTTATTGCCCAGTTGTACCAGTTCTAGCACATCATAGAGGCGTTGCCGACGGCGGGGGTCTTTGAGTTGATATAAGCGGGCAAAATAGTCTAAATAGTCCCAAACGGTGAGATCGTCATACACGGGGAAATCGTCGGGTAGATAACCAATGCGCCGTTTGAGGGTGGGGTTAGAATGGTCTCTGAGGAGGCGATCGCCGTTAATGTAAATTTCCCCAGTTGTCGGTTCTTCGGCCGCTGCCAACATGCGAATTAAGGTCGTTTTCCCTGCACCATTGGGGCCAATTAAACCGTAGACCTCACCGCGTCCGACTTCTAAATCTAGATCGTTGACCGCGATATGGCGGTCAAATTGCTTGGTCAGTCCACAAGTCCGGATTGCCAGTTCGTTTGCCATAATCCTTAATCTAAAGCTTAACTATCAGCCTAGCTTCTGGGACTAGGATTTGGCAGTCATGTTTCCAAAACTGTAACCTTTTTCTCTGGCGATCGCTTACGACTTCTTCGTATTCTTCGCGGATGAAGTCCGTCTTAATTGAGTCTTAAGCAACTTAGGAATATCCGCCGGTTTCTCGGCCACAGGAATTTTACCCGCCTTAAACGCTTCTAACTTGCGATCGCTAATATCTTTACTCACCATTGACCCCCGTCCGGCTTTCATCTCAGTGACCAATAACCGAGACGCAATCAAAGTCGCTGCATGGCCCTTACGACGGGGTTGGGGGGCCCGTTGACCCGCTAAATAAGCGACCACGGGTTTATCAATGGCTTCTATGATGTATTCGGCCGCTTGTTCCTCTCCCCCTAACCCATCAATCTCACCCACTAAAACGATCGCATCGGTTTGGTCGTCTTCTTCTAAAATCTGTAACCATTGGGCAAACGAAGACCCTAAAATCGTTTCTCGGCCTAAACCCACCCCTACCGATTGACCGAATCCTGCTTTACTTAACTCTAAAGCCACCTGATAGGTCAGAGTATCGGCGCAACTAATCAGACCAATGCGACCGGGAGTATAACATTGGCTAGGATGGGTTCCCAGTAGCACTTGACCAGGGACAATAATCCCCGGACAGTTGGGCCCCAACACCAAGGTTTCTGTGACTTCGGCTTTGCGAAGTAACTTCACCATATCCAGGGGAGGCATCCCAGAGGGAATTAAAATCAGATGGCGAATTCCGGCGGCGATCGCCTCTAGAGCCGCATCTAGCATTTCATAGGGCGGTACAAAAATCAACGAGGTATCAATCCCCTCCACCCGATGAACCGCCTCTTCCACCAAATCAAACGTAGGAATGCCTTCAATTTCTTGGCCCCCTTCTCCTGCGCTCACCCCCGCCACCACATTCGTGCCATACTCTTTCATTAACCGGGCATGGACTCGTCCTAAGGCCTGGGTAATTCCTTGGACTAATACTTTTTGAGTATGACTAAAGTTCATGGGTAATTAGGGCACTTATTTGAGGGAACACTTACTGTTGACTGGGAACCAAAGCCGCTTTAATCGCTGCTTCTAGGTCTTCTATCCAAGTCATTTGAAACTGAGCTAACCGCTCTTCGATCTCCGGACTCAAGGCATCTCCAACCAGCCTCAGAATAACCGGAACGTTAGAATTCGTCACCGATCGCGATCGCCGCTCTAATCCTTTTATGATCGCTTCAACAATGCGATCGCTCGGCGTTAAGCTGCTCATCAAATTCACCAACAAAATCTCCACTTCCTCCTGATCGAGTACCAATTCCAATCCTCGCTCAATCCGATCGCACAGTTCATCAGCCAACCATCCCCCTTGAAAGTCCCCAGCAATATCTAAACATCGGGCGGGATGGCCACCGCTACTATAGATTAAATCCAGGGTAGCCATCATCAATCCTGTCCCATTCGATAAAACCCCTATAGTGCCCTCTAAATCCATAAGATGGAAGCCCAAATCCTGAACTCCATCTTCTTCCGGGGGGCGATCGCCATTCTTACTTGAGGTCAATGGAGGCGGATCGATGAAGCTAGAATCATTTTTAATCCACAATTTCACCCAATCTCGATGGCGGTTTAAGGCCTCGTCATTCACCGTTACCTTACCATCTAAAGCCATCACACTACCATCAGGACTCACGCCCAACGGATTAATTTCCACCAGATCCAGATCTTTATCGACAAACAACCGATACATTTTTTCAATAATCTGGCTGACCGATTGAATTAATCGCCCTTGGAGTCCCATCTTCAACACCAAACGGCGAGCATAAAACGGCGAAAAGCCCTGATCGACCACCACTACTTGCATGTGTTCCATCACTGCATCGAGATCGACACCGCCTTTGTTGGAGCCTAACAGCACCGGTCGCCTGGCATGGGTATCCAACACTACTGCTAAATAAAGTTCGCGATCGGCATTGTATTTAGCCTCAGCTAAAATCACATCTGGATAATCGCCCATAATCGGCAAATTGACGATCGCCTGGGCCGCAGCCACCGCATCAATGGTATTTTCGGCAAATTTCACCCCTCCGGCCCGACCCCGACCTCCGGCACGCACTTGGGATTTTAAGACCACGGGATAGGGAATCTTCAATCCTTTCAAGTCAGCCGGATGGTTGATGCACTGAGACGGCAAGATAGGAATGCCAATCTCCGCAAATAATTCCTTAGCCTGATACTCTAGTAAATCCATAGATTGTTAAGGGTTAGACAAGATGGGTGATTTGTAATCTTTTATTTTATCTAGAATTTAAATCTCTAGACTTTAAATTTATCACTGACCCGATTGAACCTTCTGTCCCTCCCCACAGTCTAAATATACAGAAATCACCAATGACGAGGAACGGGTTTAGTGGTTGCTAGATTAGCTCATCTTTGGGGGACTCACCTAAGCCAGGGTGCGTCAGAAGCCTTAGAGAATGACTCACAATTAGTCCATCAATGTCTTCAGGGAGATCCCCAGAGCTATCGCCCATTATATCGCCGTTATCAATTGCAGGTGCGCTCTACCCTCTATCAACTTTGTGGGCCGTCTCACTTGGATGATTTAGTTCAGGAGGTGTTTTTGCGAGCCTGGAAAGGACTACCCAAGTTTCGGAAAACAGCCAAGTTTTCTACTTGGCTCTACCGAATTACTTGCAATGTAGCCTCGGATGAACGGCGACAATTGGCCAAACAAAATCAATTGTCTTTGAATGTGGATCTTCTGTCTGTGTCTGAAGACACATCAGATTTAATGCAGCTTCATTACCAAGATTTGGTGCGTCGGGGTCTGGAGCAATTGACCTGGGAACACCGCACGGTTCTGGTTTTGCATGATTTGGAAGATCTGCCGCAAAAGGAAATTGCCCAGGTTTTACAGATTCCTGTGGGGACAGTGAAATCTAGGTTATTTCATAGCCGAGCAGCTATGCGTAACTTTTTGGAAGAACAGGGAGTGCAATTATGAAGCCGATCGATTCTCACTCTTCATCGGGTGACCAGGAAAAAGACGATCGCCTGGTGGCGTTTCTGCATCAATATCGGTCTTGCCCTCCATCGGAGGGGATGGAACTCGAAGATCGGATGATGCAAGAAATTCAGAGCCTCGATCCTGAAAAGAGGGTAACCCGCAGCCGGAAAAAAGTGTGGGTTTTCGGGGCGATCGCCGCGAGTGTGGTTTTGGCGATCGGTGGATATGCTCGCTGGTCTACCCAAATGGCCAGCCAACCCCTATCGGAAGCAGAAATTGCATCCTTAGATCAATTTCTCCAAGACACTTGGCAAGGGATCGGTCAACCCTCTTCCTCTGTCGAAGATCCGTGGTTTCTATGGGAAGATGCCCCATCTAATTAGTTTTTCATTCAATCAATCTTAGAGGTCTTGTAACATGATGTCGGTTAAACCTATGTCTATCGCTCGTGTGTGTGCTGTTACTTTAACTGTGTTGGTTCTGGGTGGGGGAATGGCTCAAGCTCAACCCCACGGCAATTGGGATCGTCAGGGTACGATGATCGCTCAACGGGGAGGCCCTGGCCAACGGGGCCCTAATCCCCAGGGGAGATTGATGCAACAGTTGAATCTGTCGGAACAACAGCAACAGCAAATTCAAGCCATTCGAGAGCGCTATGAACCCCAATTGAGCCAAAGTCGAGAAGCGACGCAGCAAGCTCGCGAGCAGTTGCGGAATTTAATGACGGGAAATGCTAATGAGAACCAAATTCGGGCCCAACATCAGCAGGTGCAACAGTTGGCTCAACAAATGGGAAATCTGCATTTTGAGAGCATGATGGAGATTCGCGGTGTGCTGGATGAGAGTCAACGGCAACAGTTTGGCGAGATGATGAATCAAAGGCGCGATCGCTTTTCCAATGGCCCAGGAAATCGTCGGGGTAATCGACCGGGTGGGAATAATCGGAATTTGGATAATTCTCAATTCTAAGGTTTATAGTATGTCATTTATGTCATTGCGAATGGAACGAAGTGGAATGAAGCAATCTCGATCCAGATAGCTAATTGTAGCGTTTCGGCTGTCGCCGACATGAAAGCGAAGCTTGCACGCAGCGCGAATGCTGCCCTCCGGTCGCAATGACAAGGGTTTAACCGGACTTGATATCAAATCTGTCCTTGGGAGTGTAATCTAGCTGTCATGGTTTCCCCATTACCGCGCCAAGCGCTCTATTTCTATCTTCATGGGTTTGCATCTTCTCCTGAGTCCTTTAAGGCAAAGGCGATCGCCCAAAAATTTAGTGATCGCCATCTCACCCTCCATGTCCCCGATCTCAATCAAGGGGATTTTTCCCATCTGACCTTAACTCGGCAATTGCAACAGGTGGCTGGTTTATTCCCCTCCCCAGAAACGCCAGTTTATATCATGGGTTCGAGTTTTGGGGGATTAACAGCCGCTTGGTTGGGACAACGGTATCCTCAAGTGCAGGGGTTAGTTTTACTGGCTCCTGCTTTTGAATTTTATGCTTATTGGATGGCTCAATTTACAGCCTCAGAACGGCAAGACTGGCAAAACCAGGGCTATTGGCCGATTTATCATTATGGAGAACAGAAAGCGCTCCCCCTACACTATGGCTTAATCCCCGATTTGCTTGAATATCCCCCTTCCGCTCTCACCCGTGCTGTCCCGACCCTGATTTTTCATGGATTAAATGATGAGGTGATTCCCATTCAACAGAGCCGAGACTATGCCCAGAGCCGACCTGGGGTGAAGCTAATCGAGTTAGAGAGCGATCATGGATTAGGCGATCGACTGCCCCAAATTTGGCAAGGGATTCAAAATTTCTTACCGGGAATCACTTAACACAGGAGTTTCCCCATTACCCATTACCAGCGCTATAAAATTTGATATGCTAATTTTATCTTCACCGCTACTTATGAGTTCCTTAAGTTTATGTTGTCTTTCATTCGTCCGGCGATCGCCCAACTGAGTGCCTATAAACCCCATCCAGGAAGCATCACCGGAGATGCGGCGAGTCATTCCCAAATGTTGGATCGACTTGATACGAATGAAAGCGCCCATGATTTACCCGAAGACCTGAAACAGAAATTAGCCCAGCTCTATGTGCATCCCCTAGAGGCTAATCGCTATCCCGATGGCAGTCATCATGAATTAAAAGAGGCGATCGCCCAATATGTCAACGAATCCGCCCAAATCACTCCAGACTCTGCCCTTTCCCCCGATCACATTTGCCTAGGAAACGGCTCCGATGAACTGATTCGCTCCATCCTGATGGCCACTTGTTTAGGTGAGAGCGCCGGGATTTTAACCGCTAATCCCACCTTCTCCATGTATGGGATTTTAGCCCAAACCTTGGGGATTCCCGTTGTTACCGTCGATCGCCATCCCCAAACCTTTGAAACCAATCTGCAAGCGGCTCAAAATGCTCTAGAAGCCCATAATCCTCCGATTCGGGTGGTGTTTATGGTACATCCCAACTCCCCCACCGGTAACCCCCTGACCCCTGAAGAAATCCAGTGGTTAAAACAATTGCCTCCAGAAATTTTGGTGGTGATTGACGAAGCCTATTTTGAATTTAGTCAACACACCCTTGTCCCTGAATTGGATCAACACCCCAATTGGGTGATTCTACGCACCTTTTCTAAAGCCTTCCGGTTAGCCTCCCATCGCGTCGGTTATGCAATTGCTCACCCTGAATTGATTGAGGCCCTAGAAAAAGTCCGCCTGCCTTATAACTTACCTACCTTTTCCCAACTGGCAGCCCTGTTGGTACTCCAAAATCGTCAACCCCTTCTCAGCACCATTGGCCCCCTATTACAAGAGAGAGAACACCTCAAGGATCGATTAAACCAAATTTCTCTGCTGCAAGTTTGGCCAAGTGCAGCTAATTTTCTCTACGCTCGCCTAAATTCTACAGCCCAACTGACTCATCAAGAAATCGGCGATCGTCTCAAAACCCAAGGCACTCTGATTCGTCATACCGGTGGAGGACTAAGGATTACCATTGGCAATCCTGACGAAAATCAACGCACGTACCACAGACTCAACAGCCTTTTTGCCTCAGTTGCCATCCCTAACTGACACTCAACTGAGCAATCGAGCCTCATGAATCGTCTCTGGAAAAACGCCCACCATCAAGGATAAAGCCTCATCAGGTATGGTGGACAAAGTTTTTGCGCCGAAAAACGCTTCAAAATGCTGAAGAATCTTTTGCGCCCGATTGAGAGGGATGGTTTGATCCGTAAATTGGTGGGTAAAGCGAATCCATTGAAGGCGAATTAAATAAGCCTGCCTTCGCTCCTCCCAATTTTCTGGGGATACGAGATCGAGATTGCCCACAGGTAAGAACCCATGACAATCTGAATCACAGTTTCCACCTACCGCCGCCCCAGGGCCGGCAAATTCTGCATGATAGCGCTTATAGACGATCAGTCCATTGCGACGGCTCTTATTGACCATCAACAATTTTCCTGATTTTAATTGACTCAAGGGATCGAGATCGGACACCTCTAACACCGTTTGACCAAGTTTGCGAGTATGAGATGGGTTATGTTTGGGATTCCCCTGAACTCCATGAACTCCATGATGTGAAGTCGAGGCAGATCTTGGGGAAGGAGAAGATTGGTAGCAGTTTAGATTATTGCTATCCATTTGCGATCGTAGTCGGTGAAGTTCACAAGATGTTATGACGGAGTATGGGACATTTGGCTCGATAGCCATGGATCATCCGGATGTATTCCGAAACAAACCTAGTTTAAGTGCATTAACTCTGGGTGGCAACGGTTATCCCATTACTTCTTGCCAAAAAGAGGCATCTGACCCAAGACATCTTCAGATAGTTCATAGTTCAGGGATTGACCCGTTGGCGATCGCTCGTTTCATCAATTCACTGACCTTTTCAGATTCATTGTTACATTTATTGGATCTATCTTTCAGTGTAAATCCTATCGTTAGTTCCTAACCTAACTTCATCAAAACTTCATATAACTGATGGAATAGGGGGACAATTTTAAAGATTTCAACAAGCTTCAGCCTTACCGCTACACAAAACTCAGAGGGTTGATTTAGCATAAGAAGTATCTTACACCCTATACCAGTATCAAGTTCCATAAGTTCCTTACCTAATATTGCCTTATGAATAGCGATTATTCCCTCGGCTCAACCTGGGATTTGGTATCAGTTCTGCCCAGACCTAATCATCCTTCCACGGATTGTCCGGTTAAGCGTGGCATTGATATTGTCGGCAGTCTAGTAGGTTTACTGATTTTAGCTCTAATCTTTATTCCGATCGCCATTGCCATTAAACTCGATAGTCCTGGGCCCATTTTCTTCAGTCAGCGCCGCTATGGACTCCAGGGTAAGCCCTTTACTATTTATAAATTTCGCTCGATGGTCATGGATGCCGATCGCCTGAAATCCAATGTGGAAAATCGCGCTAAGGGTCTCATCTTCAAAAATGAGTCCGATCCTCGTGTGACTAAGGTAGGGAACTTTTTACGCAAAACCAGTTTAGACGAATTTCCCCAATTCTGGAATGTGTTGCTGGGAGAAATGAGCTTAGTCGGGACTCGCCCCCCCATCCATGAGGAAGTGATTCGCTACAAACCCCATCATTGGAGACGCTTGGATGTGAAGCCGGGTTTAACGGGACAGTGGCAGGTGAGTGGACGCTCTTTAGTGAGTGATTTTGAAGATATTGTCAGTTTGGATTTAGAATATCAGTCCCTCTGGACTCCCTGGTACGATGTACGGATTATTTTGCAAACTATTCATGTAGTCTTACGTCGGACAGGGGCTTGTTAAAAGATTGAGCTAGGTTTTAAGGTGACACTGTATTAGGGTCAACGGCTGTTGACCCTTCTTCTTTTTGGGAAAGGAAATTGGGGTTTTCCTATTCCCTATTCCCTATTCCCTATTCCCTAGGGCGAAGCGCTACCCATGGCGAGATTGATGCCATTGCCAGGCATGGCGGATAATGGTTTCTACGTCGGGATAGATCGGATTCCAGTTGAGCAGAGTTCTGGCTTTGTTGCTACTACCGACTAATATAGGGGTATCTCCGGGACGGCGATCGCACTCAACGGCTTTAATTTCACATCCTGTCACCTGGCGAGCCGTTTCAATCACTTGTCTGACGGAAAAGCCATTGCCATTACCGAGATTAAACACTTCACTTTCGCCGTTGTTTAAAAGGTACTCTAAACCCAAAACATGGGCAGCCGCTAAATCGACCACATGAATATAGTCTCGCAGACAGGTTCCGTCTTCCGTATCGTAGTCTGTGCCGAAAATGGATAAGGATTCCCGTTTTCCTAAAGCGGTGTGCAGCGCCAAGGGAATTAAATGGGTTTCTGGATGATGATCTTCGCCTAATAAGCCTCCCGGTTCGGCTCCAGCCGCATTAAAATAGCGGAACCGGACAGATTTTAACCCATAGGCGCTATCAAAATCGGTTAAAATTCGCTCGACCATGGCCTTACTCGCAGCGTAGGGACTCATGGGATTTTGGGGATGATCTTCGGGGATGGGGAGGGTTTGGGGTTCCCCATAAATGGCGCAAGTGGAGGAGAAAACCAGCTTGTTCACTTTCGCGTTTAGCATGGCTTCGAGTAGGGTTAGTGTGCCATGAACGTTGTTGCTGTAGTACATGCCCGGTTTTTGCACCGACTCACCCACGGCAATAAAGGCGGCAAAGTGCATCACCGCCGCGATAGGATAGGTTTGGAAGATCTGATCGAGTAAGAGGCGATCGCCAATATCTCCGACAATCAAGGGGACTTTGAGAACATTTTCCACTAAATCCTGATGCCCATAACTGAGATTATCTAAAATAATCACCTCATAGTTGGCCTCTTTTAAGGCTAATACAGCATGGGAGCCAATATAGCCCGCTCCACCGGTTACTAAAATGGTTGGTTTTGGTTGCGCCACCTTAAAAAGCCCCTTGTTAATTGATGTTTGTCTGGTAGTTGCATTACCCTAGATCTGGATCATCTTAACCCTAATCTTTCGCGTCAGTTAGCGATTTGTTCTTTAAAGTTATGACAGACATTGCCCAAGAGATTACTGCCATTGATGACCAACTCTCGAAACGAGATATTGCCCTCGATCCGGGGGGATATTATATTATTTACCTTGACCGAGAGGCTCGGCTGATTTGTGCCAAGCATTTTACCAATATTATCAACGATCGCGGTCTAGCTGCCGATCCGGAAACGGGAGAGGTGATTCCCGCGAAGGGGAAAGTAGAACGCACTGCCAGTCAAGTTTATACGGCGCGAACGGCTAAGGAACTCTGTGTGAAACTCTTTGAAAGCGATCCCCCCTGTGCGGTGACGATGTTCGATCATGCGGCGTATCTGGGACGGGAGTTGATGCGAGCGGAGTTTGCCCTGATTCAGGGTACGGAGTATGTCCAAGATTGAGAAAGATTAAGAAACGTAACGAGAATGTTGCAACTCTTAACATAAAAATGGCGATCGCTGTCTCAGACCTTGTTAGACTAAGACCCTAGATACTTTAAATTCCTCCCTCATCGGAGATCAACCCCCCATAAGGGAAGACGCTCATAACTCAAAACCAATCGTTAAAGACCTATGGTAAGCTCGGCTGAAAAACCCGCTTTTCAAGAAATCCGTCCCGGTGTAAAAGTCCCGGCTAAGGAAACCATCCTCACCCCTCGATTCTACACCACAGACTTCGATGAGATGGCTAACATGGACATCTCTGTGAATGAAGCAGAATTACAAGCCATTCTGGAAGAATTCAGAACAGATTATAATCGCCATCACTTTATTCGTGACGAGGAATTTAACCAATCCTGGGATCGCATTGATGGTGAAACTCGTCGCTTGTTTGTGGAATTTCTCGAACGCTCTTGCACGGCTGAGTTTTCTGGTTTCTTACTCTATAAAGAATTAGGCCGTCGCCTCAAAGGAAAAAGCCCGGTTTTGGCAGAATGCTTTAACTTAATGTCCCGTGATGAAGCCCGTCATGCTGGATTTTTGAATAAAGCCATGTCTGACTTTAATCTCTCCCTAGATTTGGGCTTTTTGACGAAAAGTCGCAGTTATACCTTCTTCAAGCCTAAGTTTATTTTCTACGCCACCTATTTGTCTGAGAAAATTGGCTACTGGCGCTATATCACCATCTATCGCCATTTAGAACAACACCCTGAAGATAGAATTTATCCTATCTTCCGCTTCTTTGAAAATTGGTGTCAGGATGAAAACCGCCATGGTGATTTCTTTGATGCCATCATGAAATCTCAGCCGCAAATTCTCAATGATTGGAAAGCTAAACTTTGGAGTCGCTTCTTCCTGTTGTCGGTGTTTGCGACCATGTTCCTGAACGATATTCAACGGTCAGATTTCTATGCGTCTATTGGTTTGGATGCTCGTGAATATGATATTTACGTGATTAAGAAAACCAATGAAACGGCGGGTCGGGTATTCCCGGTTATGTTAGATGTAGAGAATCCTAAATTCTATGAATATTTGGATCTTTGCGTCGAGAACAATAAGAAGTTGCGGGAAATTGATGCTTCTAGCAGTCCCAAGTTCTTGAAACCTCTGCAAAAGCTTCCTCATTATCTGTCTAATGGCGTGCAGTTCATCAAACTGTATTTCATGAAGCCGGTTGATACGACTCAGATGGAAGGCGCTGTCCTTTAATTTGATTGTTTTCATGAGGTCAAAGGGTTCTGTCACTGTTGGCAGACCCTTTTTGTTGGGTTTAATAGGCTATGTAGCGTTTTCAAATGAGTTATCAACGGTTGCCCCTCATCCCCCAGCCCCCTTCGGCTTCGCTCAGGGCAAGCCTTCTCCCGCAGGAGAAGGGGAGTAGAAGTCCCTCTCCTGTGGGAGAGGGATATAGGGAGAGGGCAAAATCTCTCCTCTATCTCATTCTGGGATCTCTGCTGGGACTATGGGGAATTCAGATCGCCGCCTATGCTGATGAGGTTGATGTGCCGCCAGAGGTTTTAGAAGAGTCTCCGGTTTTACAACGTTGGCAAGAGGATGTGCCGAATGTGCTGGAGGAGATCCAAACTGATCCGAGTCTTCCGACGCGAGTACGAGCGGGGTATTCCCAGTTTCCTTCCTCGGAGCATTTGGGGGGGTTTCATGTGGGGTTGGAAGATTGGTGGCTGGGGAAAACGGGGTTAAGTGTGAGTGCGGGGTATGAGGGATCGTTTGGGGGGGAGCGATCGCACCTATCTCTGGATCTCCATTATCATTTATTACCCCTAGGGGGATATTTTAACGTAGCTCCCGTTTTAGGCTATCATCATCTGGGAACCCCCGATTATTCAAGGGGAGGGGTTAACTTAGGGGTTCGACTGACCCTGATTCCCTCACGGGGAGGCGGTACAGATTTATCCCTGTCTCAAACGTTTGTCAATCCTGGAAGTGGCACAGAAATCGGTTTAACAACCCTCTCGATGGGTTATGCTCTAACGGAGCGATGGCGGTTAGCAACGGAGATTGAAAAGCAGAATTCTAGCGATCGCAAAGACAGTCGAGTAAGTATTGGTCTGGAATGGATGTTTTAGTTTCAGTAACTCGCTAAATAATTATACCATAGCTGAGGCGATCGTACATCCTCCATCGGAATGAACTGTAAATCCTCCACCTGGAGGAAGAAATTATTCCAGAATTTTCCTATACTCGTAACCATAACATCCGATCTATACACCAGTGTGGGAGGCAGGAAAATATGAAACTTACCAATGCAGCCGTTTTAGCCTTATTTACTCCCCTTCTATGGTTCAGTCCGGCTAAAGCTGAAAATCCTCATCACGTCCAACAACTCCTCGAAACTCGCGCTTGCATGGGATGTGACCTCTCTGGTGCAGATTTAAGTGTGCAACATCTGATTGGTGCAGACTTACGCAATGCGGATTTATCCGGTGCAAATTTGACGAAAGCCAACTTAGAAGGCGCAGATCTGACCGGTGCTAATTTAGAAGGCGCTAACCTTACGGATGCGTTCCTCAATCAAGCGAGTTTACATGAAGCGAATCTCGTTGACGTTAATTTTACTCGTGCGTCTTTGATTGAAGTTGATGTTACCCAAGCAGAAATGAAAGACCTGACGATTACAGAAGCCACCATTTACAATACCCAAATTGGGGTAGGTGGAGCAGCACCCGAACCGGGTGAAGACGTAGAATTTTAGCCCAGTTCTAACCGTGATGATATCCAGTCCCGTTAAACACCATAGTTAAAAATCTAGCCATAGTTAAAAATCTAGGGAGCGAGACGCTCCCACTCCAGTCATAGATCAAGGGATTGGAGGAGTGCGGGCATCTTGCCCGCTTCTCTTTTCCTTCTGTTAAAGAACAGGCTTTAAACTCCCTTGATGTAAAGATAATACCGGTTTACCTAAGAACTGAATCAGACGCTCGTCATGGGTAGTCACCAGGATGGTGATGCCCATGCGATTTAGTTTTTGCAGGATTTTCATCACTTGGATAGCGTTGTGGGAATCTAGGTTACCTGTGGGTTCATCGGCTAACAATAGGGGCGGTGTACCGACGAGAGCGCGAGCTAAACTGGCTCGTTGCTGTTCTCCTCCAGAGAGGTAGTGGGGGAAAGAGTTGGCTTTATGGGATAAGCCTAACATTTTCAGGGTAGCGGGTAGACGGCGCTGGATTTCTGGGGGGCTGAATCCTTGAGCGCGAAGGACGAAGGTGAGGTTTTCGGCGATGGTTTTTTGGGGAATGAGTTGGTAGTCCTGGAAGACGATACCCATTTTACGCCGCAGTTGGCAGAGGCGATCGCCTTTTAAACCTGCCATGGTTTCCCCTAAAACCGTTAAGTTACCGGATGTGGGCTGTTCTGCCCCATAAATGAGCTTGAGAAACGTAGATTTTCCGGCTCCAGAGGCTCCCGTAATAAAAAGAAAATCCCCTTGATAGACGACTAAGGAGACTTGACGCAGGGGAGAAGCGCCGTTGTTATAGGTTTTGTGGACACTCTGAAACTCAATGATAATTTCTTTTCCCGATGCCGAAGATTTTGGGGAAGGAGAGGGTTGCCACCATTGCTGAACCGACTGTAGGGTTTGCTTGAGGGTTTTCATCTGAAGAAATCAGAAAGACTGAGTGAGGGATAACCAGGCAAACCGAGGTAGGGCTAACATTCTGCGCCAACGACTCGGTTCTTGGTAGAGGCGATACACCCATTCTAAATGGCGATCGCGCAACCAAGCCGGAGCGCGATCCTTGCGTCCTGCCCAAATATCAAAACTGCCCCCCACCCCGATCCAAATAGAACCCGGACACAGGGAGCGATGTTGGGCGATCCATAATTCTTGCCGGGGAACCCCTAACCCCACATAAATGAGGTGAGGTTGTTTTTCTTTCACGGTAGCTAAAAGATCTTGCTCTTCAGCCTCCGACAGATAGCCATGTTGCACCCCGGCGATCTTCAGATCCGGGCATTGCTGCTGCCACATTTGCGCCGCATCTTGGGCAACTCCCGGCTCTCCGCCATAGAAAAACGCCCCTCTAGAGTCTCCCTCTAATGAAGAGAACTCACCCATACGACAGAGCAAAGTTTCCGCTAATTCAATCCCTGGAAAGCGCTGGATCTGATAGCCTTGCCATTGTAAGTATAAAACCACTCCTGACCCATCAGGAATCACCAAATCTGCTTGGCGGATAATTTGGGCGAGAGCTGGATTTTCCCGCGCTTGCATGGTCATTTCCGCATTCAGAGTCACCACATGGGCCCCCCGTTTTTCTCTAAGCAGATGCAGCAACCACCCTGGATAATCCTCTGATAAATGAATGGGAATATCCATCACCCGCGCTGGTTCTGGACTCTTCACCAGATTATTCTCCATCCTCACCCCTTCTAGCGATTCCATATTTTTGTCTTTGAGCGTCCATGGTCAACGCTTCCGTATTTTACCTTAGAGCTACGCCCTGGTAATCGGTGGTGAGTCACAGCGATTGGAGGCCCTGAGCTAAAATTTTCTCGATGATACTACTGGTGGATGTAGAGACTTCAATTTGAATCAGTTCCAGACGACAACCACAAGCCCTAACGGTTGGCATTTCCGGTAAGGTATCTGGGGTATAGTCTCCTCCTTTGGCATAAATATCGGGTTTGAGGGTTTCAATTAAGCCCGTAGCGGTTCTAGAGTCAAAGATAACGACCCCATCAACGGGTTTTAAGCCCATGACCAGTTCTGCTCGTTGGGCTTGGGGTATGATGGGGCGATTGGGTTTGAGCTGTTGTACGGAGCGATCGCTATTCATGCCGACGATCAGCGATCGCCCTAAAGCTTTTGCCTGTTGTAAATAGCGTAAATGGCCAATATGCAGCAAGTCAAAGCAGCCATTCGTGAGTACCAACGGCCGCCAGTTTTGGGGATCTGCTGTAATTTTGGTTTGCAGTTGCTCAAGGGTATATAGCATTTTTAAATAAAATGTAAACGCTGTAGAGCATCGTTTATCGTCTTAACCACCAGTGTAAACCCCAGCCGATCGCAAAACCCAATCCCCCAAACCGCACCGCTTGCCAAAAGGGTTCTTTGACTGTTAACCAAGACAGCAGACGACTCTCTAGCTCCACTTCTAAGACTGCCAGTTGTTGTTTAATCTGTTTAAGTTCTGTTTGCAGTTGTCCTAACCGTTCCTGAAGATCCTGTTTTTGCTGCTGTCCGTCTCTGACTTGGGTATACCGTTGTTTAAGACTCGATAGACTTGCTTCTAGGTCTATCAAGCTCTGTTCCCAGTCAGGTTGGGGATCGGTATCAGAGGAGGGGGGGCGATCGGACATAAGCTAGGGGGAGGCAAAAGGCAAAAGGCAAAAGGCAAGAGGCAAGTCCGTAGCCTTTCGATTACAATCAAGGGCAACGGTATTTTATCAAAGTTATCTGCTCTTATGTCGAATCTTTCTACTACAGAAACCCCGATCGCCGATCAGCTCTCGGATCTCAGCACCCTAGAGATCGCCCAAGTATTAGCTCAACGACTGGCCATTTCTTCGGCCGATTGGCATAAACTCAAGTCTAATCGTACAGCCCGGGCCCAGGAACAGGCGATCGCCGCTCTCATTTTTCTGTTAAACAACCAGCCTGAAGAAGCGCTTCCTAGACTGCAACAAGCCACCGGTTGGCTCGATCGCTCCATTAGCGCTCCCCCTTGCCCCGATCATCGCTAGGGTTTAGATTATCGCCAGCTTTTACATAACCGCAGTTCCCGGTCTTCTGGAGACCACTGCACTTGATCGAAAATCTGGTGCAAAATAAATAAACCTCGTCCACATTCAGCTTCATGTTCGGGAAGATCGGCTGCACTGATCGGGATACAGGCACATTGCTCCGATCCTTGACATCCCTGATCGGAAATGACCCACCAGTGATGATCGGGGGAGACCGAAAAACGGACATGAACTTGCTTACCCGGATCGAGATTATTACCATGTTTGGCCGCATTCACTAGGGCTTCTTGTAGTCCGAGTCTAACCTGTTCTTGCCAGTCTGAAGGCACATGAGAAGGGATGTGAGTGAGGAGTAGATCGAGTATGGGACACAGGTACAAAGTAGACGCGAAACTAATGGTATTCCATTGTCGGCGCACTGGACGAGGTGAAATAGCAATCACAACTGCCAATCCTTAATTCTTACAAGAGGACAGAGTATCTTAGGAGATCAAATTAGTGTTAGGGGTTTGAAACCTAGATGACCTGAGTGTATATGGCGTTCCCATTAACTTTATCTGAATGATTCAAATGATTCATAATTAATGAACTGCTTTAATGAACTACTTTTCCCGTATTAAAATTTTTTGGCTGTGCAATTGGTAAGGGTTTGATTGACGCTTCAATTCTCCATTCGCTTGACCTCGATTGGGAGGGATAGGGAAGTTAACAATTGCTCCAGAAAGCATAAATTTAAGTTTTTCTATTGCTTGATTATATCAAACTTTTTCTCAAAGTACATCCGTGTAACCAATATAGCTAAGTTTTCCCAAAAAGGAAGAACAGACTCTGATGACCGGTTATACTATAATTAGAGATTTTTTCTCTAACTTAATCCAGGTCTAGACAATAGTCTACTGATGACTCCTAGGGTAGAAGAATCTACTCGATATTCAGCAGACACCCGTATTAATTGAGAGTTATTTTGTTTTTAATATCACTTTAGACCGTCCTGTTTTTCCTGGCCACCCAATCCCATGATTTCATCCACCCTGGTTCCTCCCTCTATCAATCTTGAGTCCGTAAGATTAGAAATTCGAGCCTTACAGCCCGAACTGGTCAAATGGCGAAGGCAAATTCATCAATATCCTGAACTCGGTTTTGAAGAAAATCTGACCTCAGCGTTGGTATCAAAACTATTGACCCAATGGGGCATCGATCATCAAACGGCGATCGCCAGAACCGGTATTGTCGCCACCATTACCGGCCAAACCCCTGGCCCCGTTTTAGCCATTCGTGCCGATATGGATGCCTTACCCATTGACGAACTCAATCAAGTCCCGTATCGATCGCAGCATCAAGGCAAAATGCACGCCTGCGGCCATGACGGCCATACGGCGATCGCCCTAGGAACCGCCCGCTATTTAGCCCAACACCGACAAAACTTTTCCGGAACCATAAAAATCATTTTCCAGCCCGCAGAGGAAGGGCCAGGGGGTGCTAAACCCATGATCGAAGCCGGGGTGCTGAAAAATCCAGATGTGGATGGCCTCATCGGTCTACACCTGTGGAATTCTCTACCCATGGGTAAAGTCGCCGTTCGCAGTGGCCCCTTTATGGCCGCCGTCGAATCCTTTAAACTCCTGATTATGGGCAAAGGCGGCCATGGAGCCATGCCCGATCAAACCATCGATTCAGTCATCGTCAGCGCTCAAATTGTCAATGGGCTGCAAACCATTGTCTCCCGCAACGTCAACCCCTTACAATCGGCCGTGGTTACCGTGGGTGAACTCCATGCAGGAACCCGCCATAACGTGATTGCGGATACGGCCAAACTAAGCGGAACTGTTCGCTATTACGATCCCCAATTGCAAGGCTATCTACAAGAACGTATCGACCAAACCATAGCCGGGATCTGTCAGATCCATGGAGCAACCTACGATCTCAACTATTGGCGACAATATCCCGCCGTCATCAACGATCGCCGCATGGCTAACTTTGTATATTCCGTCGCCCAAGAAGTCGTCGAAACCTCTGATAAACTGCTGCCTGACTATCAAACCCTAGCCGCCGAAGATGTCTCCTTCTTCCTACAAGAAGTGCCTGGATGCTACTTCTTCCTGGGTTCAGCCAACCCAGAGCGAGATCTGGCCTATCCCCATCACCATCCCCGCTTTAACTTCGACGAGATTGTATTACAGATGGGGGTAGAACTGTTTGTGCGCTGCGCCGAGCAGTTTGCCGAGCGTTATCCGCTCTAGGGGAGTGGGGGAATGGGGGAATGGGGAAATAGCCTATTACCTATTGCCTATTGCCTCTTGCCTATTACCTATTGCCTTTTGCCTTTTGCCTCTTGCCTATTGCCTTTTGCCCATTCCCTATTGCCCATTCCCTATTGCCTATTCCCTATTCCCTATTACCTATTCCCTATTGCCTATTGCCTCTTGCCTCTTGCCTTCTTCTTGGGCAATAGCTTCTAGAGCAGCTTTTCCTAACGGCCCTTTAGACCACAACTCAACCCGTCTTTGGTCACCCTGGTAGCTGAGATCTAAGATCAACACCTCTGGGGGAGAATAGGGGAGCTTTTCGGCCCACTCAATAGCCACAATACCAGGAGGGACTTCTATTCCTTCCCAATAGAGTTCTGGATTGAGGTTAGGCACTTGAGCTGGACTGAGGCGATAGAGATCGAAATGGTAGAGGGGTACTCTGCCATCGGCATATTCATTAATCAGGGTAAAGGTGGGACTGTCGATGAGATCCTCAATCCCCAGTCCCTTACCCAGTCCCTGAATTAACGTAGTTTTACCCGTACCCAAATCCCCATTGAAGAGGACAACGCTTCCAGGGGCGAGAATTTGACCGAGTTTAATTCCCAATTCCTTGGTCGCTTGTGCATCGGGTAGGTCAAGAGAAAGATGCATAGTTGAAAGTTAAGTGTTGAGAGAATAGATTTAGCCGCGACGCTGTTGCAGTTGTCGATACACTTCCTTTAAGGGCACACCATGATAAGAAAGAGCGACCAAGGTGTGATAGAACAAATCGGCAACCTCTGAAGCAATGGACTCTGGATCGTCATCTTTGCAGGCCATGACGACTTCTGCTGTTTCCTCACCCACTTTCTTTAATATTTTATTGTCTCCATCGGCTAATAATTTACAAGTGTAGGATTCTGGCGTAGGATTGTCGCGGCGATCGCAAATCACCTCATAGACTTGAGAGAGCATATCCGCAGGAGGAGCAGAAATTGCTCCTTCCACCTGATGAAAACAACTGCGCTCTCCGGTATGGCAAGCAATATCACCGATTTGCTCGACTCCAATGAGCAGGGCATCGCTATCACAATCATAACGAAGCGATCGCACCTTCTGGAGATGACCCGACGTTTCCCCCTTATGCCACAACTGGGAACGGGAACGACTCCAAAACCAAGTTTCCCCCGTCTCTAGGGTTTTTTGTAGGGATTCTTGATTCATCCAAGCCATCATCAGCACCGTGCCATCGAGAGCATCTTGAACAATGGCAGGAACTAAACCGCGATCGTTATACTGAATGCGATCGACCGGAATCGCCTGGGACGGAAAAGACTCAACAGACATAAAAATTAATCAATTACCCCAACAAACAACAGATCGCTTGCAGTAGCTCGAAAACCTTGTAAGCATCCTTACCCAATCTTACCCCTTCTCTAACAGAGCCAGTAACGAAGGGCCTAAATTTTAGTGTAATCTAACCCTTATTGCCAAAAAACAACCTGAGCGTTAAACCCCAAATAATCAGTATTTTCACCAAGGAGATAACCTTGACTGCAACCACACTAAACACCACAAAATCCCAAGAAATCTTTACCGCCGCCCAAAATCTCATGCCGGGTGGGGTAAGCTCTCCCGTGCGGGCCTTTAAATCTGTTGGCGGCCAACCCATCGTTTTTGACCGGGTAAACGGAGCCTATATCTGGGATGTCGATGGCAACCAATATATCGATTATGTTGGCACATGGGGCCCTGCCATTTGCGGCCATGCCCATCCCGATGTCATTAAAGCACTGCATGAAGCCCTCGACAAAGGAACCAGCTTTGGCGCTCCCTGTGCCCAAGAAAATGTCCTCGCGGAAATGGTGATTAACGCCGTTCCCAGCATTGAAATGGTTCGGTTTGTTAACTCTGGAACCGAGGCCTGTATGTCCGTCCTGCGCCTGATGCGAGCCTTCACCGGACGGGAAAAAATTATTAAATTTGAAGGCTGCTACCACGGCCACGCTGATATGTTCCTGGTGAAAGCCGGTTCTGGGGTCGCCACCCTAGGCCTACCCGACTCTCCTGGAGTGCCTAAATCTACCACTACCAATACCCTCACCGCCCCCTACAATGACCTAGAAGCGGTGAAAGCTCTCTTTGATGACAATCCTGACCAAATTGCCGGAGTCATCCTAGAGCCGGTTGTGGGCAACTCTGGATTCATTACCCCCGATGCCGGATTTTTAGAAGGGTTACGCTTGCTTACCCAAGATCATGGCGCTTTATTGGTTTTTGATGAAGTGATGACCGGATTTCGGATTTCTTACGGTGGAGCGCAGGCCAAATTTGGCGTAACTCCGGATTTGACCACCTTGGGTAAGGTGATTGGGGGCGGATTACCCGTGGGAGCCTATGGCGGTCGTAAGGATATTATGTCTTTGGTGGCTCCGGCTGGCCCCATGTATCAAGCGGGAACTTTATCAGGAAATCCTTTGGCGATGACGGCTGGGATTAAAACTCTGGAAATCTTGAATAAAGATGGCCAGTATGAGCGTTTGGAGAAGATGACTAAAAAACTGATTGATGGCTTGCTGGCTGTTGCTAAAGAAACGGGCCATGAGGCTTGTGGCGGCTCCATTAGTGCCATGTTTGGCTTGTTCTTTACGGCTGGCCCGGTGCATAATTTCACGGATGCGAAACAGTCGGATACGGCTAAGTTTGGCCGCTTCCATCGGGGCATGTTGGAGCAGGGGATTTATCTGGCTCCTTCTCAGTTTGAGGCTGGGTTTACGTCTTTGGCTCATACGGAAGCAGATATTGACAAGACTCTGGAAGCGGCTCGGAAAGTGATGAGTTCTCTTTAGGGGTTGCCCCAAGATTTTGTCAGTTAATTAGGTTGTAAGGTGGGCAATGCCCACCCTACTGGCTTGGCAAGCTTAAAACTGTAGGTTGGGTTGAACGAAGTGAAACCCAACTTTCGTCAGACGGGTGTTGGGTTTCGTTCCTCAACCCAACCTACACTCTTACCCCCAATTTTAAGCTTGCCGGTCCACTACTCCCGTGACCGCGCTAAAAATGAGGCAATAGAGGAGTGCGAGCATCTTGCTCGCTAGGGCAACAGCGAGCAAGATGTTGGTCTTTTCCGCTTCGCGGACATGAACGGACACCCTACGCTAACGCATTCCTAAAGCACCCAATTAGCACGGTCACGACACTACTAGCTTGTATAGAGTTCATTAGAATTCCAGTGTCCTTACGCTTTTTTTCTGTCCTCGGTAATACCCCTCGACTGCTGCGCTTAGTGTGGTCTGCGAGTCCTCGGTGGCTGTTATTGTCTTTGCTGACTACCCTGAGTGCTTCTGTATTACCGGCTGTGCAACTTTATATTGGTAAGCTAATTATCGATCGCATCATCGATACGATTGGACAGCCGAGTTCCGAGTGGTCTCCCATCTTTATACTGGTCTTCACAGTCTTTGGCCTCCATCTGTTGAGTGATAGTCTGAAGTCATTATCGAGTTATACCGATCAAATTTTAGGCGATCGCTTTAATCTCTATGCCAGTCAGCTCCTGCTCAAACAAGCGGTTTATCTCGATTTAGCCCATTACGAACTCCCCGAATTTTACGATCTCTTAAGCCGGGCCCAACAAAGCGGTAGCACCTATCCAGTTCGCGCCCTGACCTACTTCACCAGCTTTCTGGGCCAAACCCTGAAACTCTTGACTCTCTTGGGCCTTATTATCAGTTTTAGTCCCCTGGCTACGATCATCTTAATGCTAAGTTCCTTTCCCGCATTTATGATTAGTGTGCAATTTTCCGGGAAGCGGTTTAAGATTCTCCGCAAACAAACCCAAAGTGGGCGCTTTGCTGATTATTTACAGCGCATTTTAACCCATCAAGATTTTGTTAAAGAAATTCGTTTGTTTAACTTAAGCAATCACTTGTTAGAGAAATGGCGACAGATTCGCTGGGAATTTAATATGGAGGCGGAAGAAATGTCCCGTCAACAAGTTTTTGCTCTGATTAGCTCTAATCTGATCTCGAAACTGGGATTTTATTTTACCTATGTTTGGATTATTGCGGCTACCCTGAGTGCTGAAATTACAATTGGGTCTTTAACGATGTATTCGGGGGCATTTCGTCAATCTCAATCCTCGATTCAAGGACTGTTAGAAGAAATAGCTAAATTATATGAAGTCAATCTTTATGTGAGTCAGTTTTTTGATTTCTTAGCCCTGAAACCTTATGTCAAAAATCCCCCAAATCCCCAGGCTTTTCCCTGTCCTCTGCACCAAGGATTAGAGTTTAAGAATGTCAGCTTCACCTACTTAGGAGCCAGCAAACCGACGTTAAAGAATATTAATTTGTCGATTGCGCCAGAGGAAAGTATTGCGTTGGTGGGAAGAAATGGAGCAGGGAAAACGACTTTACTCAAGTTATTGACTCGGTTTTATGATGTCACGTCTGGAGAAATTCTGATTGATAATATTCCCATTAATCAATTGGATCTCAAGGATCTTCGGCAGAATATTGGGGTAATTTTCCAAGATTTTGCCCGTTATCATTTGAGTATCAGTGATAATATTGGTTTTGGCAATATTGACGAATATGATAATCAGGAACGGATTCGCAAGGCGGGGGTGGATGCGGGGGCTGATAGTGTGATTGAAGCATTAGAAGATGGCTATGAAACCCTGTTAGGAAAAATCTTTCCAGGGGGGCGGGAATTGTCGGGGGGGCAATGGCAAAAAGTGGGGTTGGCGCGGGCGTTTATGACTCCTGCCCAGATTCTGATTTTGGATGAACCGACGGCTGCTTTAGATGCGATCGCCGAATATGACCTTTTTCAGCGTTTCCGCAAACTGGCCGCCGGTAAAATTACATTCCTAGTCAGTCACCGATTTTCTACGGTACGCATGGCCGATCGCATCATTGTTCTGGAAAATGGCTCGATCCAAGAAATGGGAAGCCATGAGCAACTGATGGACTTGAATGGGATTTACGCCCAGATGTTTCGCCTACAATCGTCAAGTTATGAGGATTTGAGCTGAATTCTCTCTGATGTTCTGCGAAGTCAGGTTAAGATAGACAGATGCAATTACGAGCAACTATGGAAGGCAAAGGTTAACCCGATGAGGAAATCCCCATTTCAGGGGTCAGGAAGTTGGTTGTTTTTCCTCACCCTGATTGCTGTATTAATGGCCTGGAACTGGCGACTGGTGTTGGCAACCGGTTTAGGGATTACGATGATGGTGGTTCTGTATCGGATGCAATCCTGGGACTGGCAACGGCAATGGGCCCACCTGCGACGCTGGATGACTGGGCCCAATCGTCACTTGGCGTTTGCGGTCACGGGGGGAAGTGGTGTAACGTTAGCTACCTATATGGCGATTTCGGTCTGGATAGAAGCGGAAAATGGTTGGGTTGCTGCCAGCCAGATTTTGGAAGGGTTGGGTATTTTGGCGATTTTAGGGCTTTTAGTGGGGCGATCGCTGCTTTCCCAGTCTCAAAAGCAGGAATTGGAACTCGACCGGGTATTGATGGACTTGACTCACCCGGAACCCCTGCTACGGTTGTTGGCGGTGCGTCGGGTGAATCGGTTGCTCTATACTCGCTATGGACAACAGGAGTCGGGGATGATTTTCGATGCGCTCAGGTTAATGCTCAGTCGGGAACAAGAACCGGTGGTGCGCGATGCTCTGTTGGAGAGTCTGAAGGGGATGCAAGCTCCTTTATCGATGGATTCTGTTCCTCGTCGTCCCCTATCTATTCCCCTGAATCTTGAGCCTCAATCCCCCACCCCCACTGCACAACCACCCTTAAAATATCCCCAATCTCCCCAACTGCGTCGTCGTCGGTCTTTGTAAGTTGAGTGTATGAACTGGTTAGAGATTGATGACAATTGGGTTTTAGTGCCCCCAAAACCGATCGCCGTGGTTCATTTTTTGGGCGGTGCGTTTATTGGTGCTGCTCCCCATGTGACCTATCGCTGGCTGTTGGAGGCGATCGCCAATCAAGGCTATATTATCGTCACTACCCCCTTTATCAATACCTTCGATCATTATCAGATTGCGCGATCGGTTTTGGAGCAATTGAATCATACTCTAAGTGAACTAGAACGATTAGGAAAACTGCGGCGGCGCTATTTACCCCTTTATGGTTTAGGCCATAGCATGGGCTGTAAACTACACCTGATAATCGGCACTTTACCCAAAATTAATCGCGCCGGAAATATCCTGATTGCTTATAATAATTACCCTGTTAATCAATCGATTCCTCTGGGTCAAGAACTCAATCTTTCCCGCATGTTTCAATTGGAATTTACCCCCTCTCCAGAAGAAATGGAAAATTTGATCCAAACAGATTATCAAATTCGCCGCAATCTATTAATTCGCTTTCAGAAAGACGATATCGATCAAAGTTCGCGGTTAATTGAAATTTTGCAAGCCAAGTTTGCCAATATGGTCACTTTGCAAAGGCTGCCGGGTAATCATTTAACGCCCCTTGGACAGGATATCAATTGGCAAGCAGGACGAGAATTTAGTCCCCTAGATGCCATGGGTCAATGGGTGAAACAGGAGTTTATTTATAAGGATATTACCCGGTTAAAAGCCGAGATTTTGCGATGGTTAAACCCAGTTTTCTAAGAAACCCGGTTTCTCGCTCAGAATCGGAAACACCCTAATTAAAAATTTAGGGAAAAATTTAGGGAAAAATTTAGGAAAAAAATCTAGGGAGCGAGACGCTCCCACTCCTTGATATTAAAGCTTTCAGGAGTGCGAGCATCTTGCTCGCTGCTTATACTGCAACCACTCCTTGATATTAAAGCTTTCAGGAGTGCGAGCATCTTGCTCGCTGCTTATACTGCAACGCCCATCTTCTGCTCATCTCCCAGACAATATTGCTATTCCTTAGCTTAACATCGTCTGATTCTGGTATGAGCATGAAGGAGGTTAACCACAAAGATAGAGAGAACACAAAGATCGTTTGCATCTAAAATTGTTAATTGTTAATTGTTAATTGTTAATGGATTATGGGGTTGATTATTGCGGGCGATCGCTCCGGAGTGGGGAAAACGACGATTACTTTGGCGCTCTTGGCGAGTTTGCGAGAGCAAGGGGTATCGGTGCAATCCTTTAAGGTGGGGCCGGATTATATCGACCCTATGTTTCATACTTATATTACGGGTCGCCCCTGCCGCAATTTAGACCCGGTTTTAACGTCTCCTGTATGGGTGCAAAGCAGTTATTTTTATCATCGGCAAAGGGCTGATTGTGCGGTGGTGGAAGGGGTGATGGGGTTGTTTGATGGTTTGCCTTATAATAGCTACCCGAATGATCCCTTTTTCGGCTCTACGGCTCATGTGGCAAAACTGCTCAATTTGCCGGTGATGCTGGTGTTAGATTGTGGAAGGATGTCGAATTCGGTGGCGGCGATCGCCCATGGCTTCAAAACCTTTGACCCCAGTCTTAACTTAGCCGGAATTGTGCTAAATCGGGTGGGTAGTAGTCGCCATCAACAATACCTGGAAGCGGCGCTAGAACCCCTGAATCTGCCCATTTTAGGCGTATTTCCCCGTCAAACTCAAATTACCATCCCAGACCGCCATCTAGGGCTAATTCCCACGGCTGAATTACCCGATTTGAACCGGATTTTAGACCGATTAGCCCACTTAGGCAAACATCATTTTAATTGGCAAAAATTGCAGCAATTTCTCAAAGTCCCCCTTTCTAAGGGGGATTTAGGGGGATCGAACGCGCCTGATAAAAATACAGCACAAAGTCAAGCCTCAAATCCATCTACCCCAACCCTATTCCCTATTCCCTATTCCCTATTCCCTAGCGCGGAGCGCGATAAGCCTAAAGTCCGATTGGCGATCGCCCAAGATCCAGCTTTTAGCTTCTACTATGCCGATAACTTAGACCTCTTGCAAAACCTAGGCGCAGAACTCGTTCCCTGGAGTCCTCTGGGCGATCGTACCCTTCCCCCGAATATCGATGGACTCTACTTCGGGGGAGGATTTCCGGAGGTATTCGCCGAACAATTAGCAGAAAATCAACCCGCTCGCACTGCCATCTATCAAGCCATCTTAAGGGGAATGCCCACCTATGCCGAATGTGGGGGTTTAATGGTTCTGTGCCAAAGTATTACCTCCTTTGAAGGCAAAACCTGGGAGATGATAGGAATTCTTCCTGCTGATGTCACCATGGAGAAAAAGCTGACTCTCGGCTATCGACAAGCCACCGTCGTGAATGATAGTCCCTTGGTAGAAGCGGGTACAACCCTTCAAGGGCATGAGTTTCACCGCTCCCAACTGACTCCCCCTTTCCCCAGGGGAGAAGAAAACACGCTTCCCTTATTTCAATTAAAAGGATACGATCGCCATAAGCTCCCCGTAAGCGAAGGATGGCAAATTTATAATCTTCATGCATCCTATTTGCATTTACACTGGGGCGATCGACTGGATATTCCTCGGCGTTTTGTGCAAAAAATGTTGGCAATTAGGGAAGGGAGTAGGGGAAGATGACAAAAACCTATGATTGGATCGTAATTGGAGCAGGCATTACCGGAAGCGCTCTAGCTTATGAACTCAGTAAGCTAGGATTAGACATACTTCTTTTGGATCAAAATGCTGATGGCGATCGCGCAACTCGCTATAGTTATGGCGGAGTGTTCTGGTATGGCACTTCGGGAGATATCGGGCAATTGTTCCACGAAGGAAAAGGCAGACACGAGCAATTATCCGATGAGTTAGGCATGGATACGGAGTTTCGATCCGTAGATCTGCTCCTTACCATTGATCCAGGGCAGGATGTGGAACGAACGATCGCCGCTTATGAGCAGATGAGCGATCCCTTTCAGATTTTAACGCCCCAAGAAGCCTGTGAAATCGAACCTCTGCTGAATCCAGAGGCGATCGTTCATGCTTTAACCTTAGAGCAGAGCCAAGTTAACCCCATTCTCCTCAATCAAGCCTATCAACAGGCCCTGATTCGTCAAGGGGGAGTCATGGAAATGGGTGAAGTCCAGGAATTAGAAAACCATCGCGATCGTTCCTATTCTGTCACCACATCTGAAGATACCTATCGAGGGAAAAACGCAGTCGTTTGTGCTGGGGGATGGACTCGCCAACTGCTCAAACAAGCGGGAATTGATATCCCTATTTATTTTACCCATGCAGAACTGGTGGAAATTCTCAACCCTCATCAACGGTTATCCACATTTGTTATGCCTTCCCAAACCCAACTTTATCAGCTTGAAACCTATGCTAGTAGTCCAGAATTAGAACCCCTTTGGGATGAACCCGGACATGAGTTAGCCCCCGCCATTGTCGATACCAGTGCAGTACAGTTTCAAGACGGTAGACTCTTATTGGGACAATTGAGCCGCACCGTAACCGATCCCCAGGCTCAGATTAATCCTCAAAAAAGCGAGCAAGAAATTCGCCAAAAAGTTGGCCAAATCTTACCCGCTTTAGCCCAAGAAGCGGGAACTTGGCACTCTTGTTTGGTGGCGTTTGTGCATCAGAATTTTGCCCTGATGGGGGCTGTACCTAACCAAGAGGGGTTATATGTTTTTTCTGGGTTTACTGCTCCCATTACCTTAGTTCCGGCGATCGCCCCTCGGTTTGCCAAGCAGTTAACCGGTACTCCCGATCCCCTATTATCTCCATTTACCCTAACAAGTCATGAGTAATGAGTAATACCCCTCTTCTGTTAAACTGGGAAATTCTGACGAATTTCCGCCATTACAGCCCGCGATCGCGAAGCGTTTCATGTCGGCGACAGCCGAAAACGGAGTTTTATCGCGAAGCGTTTCATGTCGGCGACAGCCGAAAACGGAGTTTTATCGCGAACGAAAGAATCAGGGTTTGAAGCCCCTTTTTTAGAAAGTGACAGAAGAGGGCTATTCCCTATTCCCTATTCCCTATTCCCTATTCCCTAGGGGGCAAGGGGGGATCTTTTCCTACTGTCCACCGATACAGCGCAAAGCCCCGTATTCCCCAAGATTGGCTCTATCAACTATCTATGTTCAGTCTGTATGGGTAATACAACCGTGAAAGAAACAAATGCACTGCCACTGTTAACCTGAATTTTTCCGCCTAAACGCTCGCTTAATTTTTTCACTAAAGCCAGTCCCAAACCTGTTCCCCCTTGCTTCCAAGGATCGGCGCTGGGAATGCGATAAAACTTATCAAAAATTCGATCTAATTCAGATTGAGAAATATCTATTCCTGTATTTTTAACCTCTATCCATAGCTTCGGACGATTGCTCACCACCCGTTCGGGATCGGCGGGTAAAAATTCTGGGGGTTGCTCTAACCATGCCTTAAATTGAATCGATTCATCTGGAGGGGTATATTTACAAGCATTATTTAAAAGTTCGGCTATCACCCGCTCTAAGCTAAATGTCTCGGAGAGAAAATCGGGAATGTCATCAGCAATTTCAATTGAAAGGTGTTGTTGACGACTGTGGGCGCGATCGCGAAACGAGGGTAGAATCTTGTCCATAAACTCGACTAAATTAATCCGATCCAAATCGCTGGGGGCTTCCTGATTTTCCAATCGCTGGAGATCGAGCAAGTCATTAATCAGATTAATTTCCCGTTCGCATTCAGCCCCCAAAATTTGTAAATAATGGTTCACTTTTTTCTCTAAGGCTTCTTGTTGAGTGTTCCCACTTTCTGGGGGAGCAGCAGTCATATACCGTTCTAAGGAGATATTGAGCATCCGAATCGCCATTTTCATATTCGACACGGGAGTGCGGAGTTCATGGGAAACCGTGCTGAGAAAATCATCTTTGAGATTATTGAGTTTCTCTAACTCCTGCACTTGAGCTTGTGATGATTGAAACAGACGCGCTTGACGGATGGCGATCGCGCATTGATTGGCGACTTGCTGCACTAAGCGAAGTTCTAGCTCGCTAAACTCATAGTCAGCATGGTGAACTAACCACAAATCCCCTAAGACCCCTTGATTGTCAAAAATCGGACAGGCCAACATAGCCGATCGCCCCCGTTCTGGATTGGGCAATAGGGAGCAAAATTGAAAATACTGCCCTCTAAGCAACTGTTTATACAGTTCCGGGAATTTCGCCAATTTGGCCACCCGGCCGTGAATTGCAGGAATCGTGGCAGCATATTCCGAACAAATGGTTGAGGTTCCCTTTTCTAAATCATACAAAGAGGCATTACATCCCTTAATTCCCAAAACTACGGTTAATTCTCGAACCGCCGTTTGCCAAATTTGGGTCTCGTCTAAGCTATCTCGGACTTTATCCGTAATTCGCTTGAGCATGGCTTCAAACTCTAAGGCTTGCTCGAGTTGACTCGTGCGCTGCTGAACCATGGAGTCGAGCTTGGGCGAGCTATCGGCAGAATTTAGGGAAGAGAGATCGGAATTAGGAGGCTGAATGCTCATAGCAGTTGCTGATTGGAAGTGGTTGAGAATTGCGATCGCCCCTAGTCGAACATCTAAGGACTATCTTCTTAAGGGTATCTAACTTTAGACCGGTCATCCGTTTGATCGCGGTCAAAAGACGATAAAATCTAGAACTTACCATCCCACTCATGACAAAAGTTAATAACTTTGAGAGTAACTCTGTAAGGTTGGGTTGAGGCTCTTGATCGATCTCTGTTAAATGTCAATCCATCCATGAGATGACAAAACGCTGAAAAAGACTTATCATTGCTTAACATTAGATCCCTCAAAATTGCCCACAATCGACAAGAAACTTAAAACACTGTATGAAACGCGAACTGCAAACCAAAGTAGCCCAAGGATTAGTCTCCGGTGGCGTGGCTCTTTTTCTAATTGGTGGAGGCTGTGTGGCTTCAGGACTCTTAGCCCTGAACAATGTCCCTCCTGGATTAACCGGTACTGCTCTGCTGATGGAAGTGGCCGGATTAGGATTAACAGAAAAGAATCGAGAGGCTTAGATAGCTTAGAAATCCCTGAGACCGATACCAACAGAGGGGCATTACTCCCTACACCAACCCCTCTCGCAATGCTTTAACCGCCACTTGTACCCGGTCATCAACGGCTAATTTGTTCATAATGCCCCGTACATGGGTTTTAACGGTATTGGGACTGAGGTAAAGTTGCTCGGCAATTTGCGGATTGCTGTATCCTTCCACCATTAACTTGAGTACCTCCGACTCCCGCTCTGATAAATTGGCAATATTGCCTTGGGGAGTGGGGGGTTTGAGATGACTAATCACTTGGCGGGCAATTTGTGGGTCAAGATAGGTCGCGCCTTCCTGTGCAGCAGAAATGGCGGCCAAGAGTCGGTCTACATTGGCTCCTTTAATACAATAGGCATCTGCCCCGCTAGAGAGGGCGGCAATAATTTCATTTTCGGTGGTATGGGAGGTGAGCATTACCACCCTGGTCTGGGGGAGTTGGGCTTTAATTTGTTGGGTGGCGGCAATGCCATCTAAGCGAGGCAAACCAATATCCATGACCACGAGATCGGGTTGCAAGTTTTGGGCGGCTTGCACCCCTAGATAACCGTCTTCGGCTTGACCGATAATTTCCAAGTGGGGAACTTCGGTGAGGGTTTGTTCTAAGCCGAGTTGCATCATGGGGTCGTCTTCAACAATGAGAACCCTTAAGGGGGTCGGGTGTTCTGGGGCAGCAGACATAATGTAATGGCGCTCGATAATAATTGAGGAAAAAATTTACACGGGAGGTTGGGTGACGGATGTGGTGGCGATCGCCACTACACCATAAACGGATATCCCCTGATGACGCAAAGCTTGGGTCGCGGATTGAATCGTTGCCCCTGTGGTATAGATATCGTCCAACAATAGCACAGAGGAAGATGGATACCGGGAAATCTGAGCTGTGTTTACGGTAAAGGCATCTTTAAGATTAACACGACGTTGATGGGCACTTTTACCAAATTGAGCTTCGGTTTGACGTGACCGAATCAGACCGTTTGCAGATAAAGGAAAGCCTGTAACTTGGCAAAAACTGGCGGCTAGGCGCTCGGCTTGGTTAAATCCCCGTTGTTTGAGTTTGTCTTGATGTAGGGGAATGGGGATGACGAGGGGAGAAACCTGCTTAGAAACGTTTGTAGCGCTCCAGGCTTCCCCCAACCATTGCCCCAAGGGGCGGGCAATTTCCGGATGGTTGTCATATTTTAAGCTGGCGATCGCCCGTTTGAGCTGTCCTTGATATTTTCCCCAAACCCAAACGGGAATCGGAGAGGAGGGGCAAGTATAGAGACGGCGACGGGAGGGGCAAAATTGCAGTTGATGCAAGGATCGGCCGCAGGAGGAACACAATATATCCCCATCCGTGGGGCGATCGCACAGGGGACAATTGGAGCGCAAAAATAGATTGAGAAGACTATCGGTGATTTCAGACCAAAATCCCATAAAAGTTACCTGAACTCTGGTCTATTTTCTCTTAATTTTCCCCTTTTTCCTAGATCTATCGATTACAATGATCCCGATCGCGCGATCGCCTGTTCCAACAAGGTATTCAAATTGAGAGTTAATATGATGAAAGGGAAGCGCTGGATTTTAGTTCTATCTGCTTTGTATTTAAGTGCGGCGATCGCCGGTTGCGCCCTTCCTGGGAATAGCCAAGAGGCGATCGCCGAAATTAGTGTCGCTCAGGTGCAGCAACTGGTGGCTGAAGCACCGGGAACCTTCGCCGAGCAAGCCCTATTGATTGATGTTCGCACGCCTCAAGAATACGCCCAAGATCGCATTGGCGAGAGTCCTTTAATTCCCATGGCAGAGATTCGATCGGGAGAAGGCGTTGAGAAAATTCGTCAATTAGCGGGCGATCGCCTGGTCATCCTCTATTGCTTCTCCGGGTTTCGCTCCGGTACAGCCCAACAAATCCTCGAACAAGCCGGTATTGAAGCCGTGAGTTTAGAAGGAGGCATTCAAGCCTGGCGGAAAAATCAATTAAAAATTAAAAATTAAAAATTAAAAATGGGTCAAATTACAGCCACTCATCGTAGTGGATTGTTTCATCTAAAGAGGGATAATTGTTAATTGTCAAAAAAAATAGGGGGTGAATCTCACCCCCTCATCCGATCTACAAGTTTTACTGAAAGCACTCAACGCATCTATCTTGAAGTAGGAGCCATTCCTCAGAACTCAACTACCCCAGAGTCTTACTTACGACCTTTCTTCTTCATGCCCAACATGCCAGCAGCCAGCAGACCTAAAGCAGCAGCCGCACTGGGTTCAGGGATTTCATTGGGAGGTTCGTAGGTGTCTTCTTCGCCACTGTAAGCCCAGAAGCTACCGTGAGATAAACCTTGAGCCTTACCTTTGTTATTCACAGAAACACCATCAGTGGTGAATGTACCCTCAAGCTTACCAGAGTCGAGTTGGGCTTGAGTAATCGAGAAATCTTCAAACAAGTAAACACTGTATCCTGTAGAAGCTTTGAAGCTAACCGCGAATGTTGCCGTTAAATCGTTTCCAAAGAGTTGGTCTAGATTCTTGGTTAAAGACCATGTAGCATCAGTAGAACCGTTATCTGCGATAAATCCATAGGTTCCACCACCACCATCGGACTTACCATCGAGTGACCAGTCGCTGCTGAAGCCGTAGGAACCAAATACTGTTCCATTGTTGAGGTCACCCTCTAGAGTCCCTTTATTTCCAGTATCATTACCTGAAAATTGACCTTCACAAGCACTGTAGCTGATGCCAGCCAGGGTAATGGTCGAGGCACTACAGAGTAAAGGTTCTGCTGGTTCTGTGTTCTGGTTGGGTCTAGCTTGAGCATCAACAGCAGAGAAGCCCACGAGACTGGTAGCGAGAAGAGTAGAACTAATTAGGGTAGAGATAGCAAATTTCATTATATGTACTCCTAGAACTTAGAACGGGCATCGGAAAAGCGTTGTTTGCTTTCCTCTGCATTTCCTTATGTCTCTATCATAGGGAACTCGTAGAGGAACGTCTACAGAAAAAACCACACTTTACCAACTCTTCATCCTGGAGCATTTTTTTTGATTTTGAGGTGAAGTTTCCGTGGTTTACGGAGATTTGAAACGGCTGAACCTCCTGTCCTCTAAGGACTATGGGAAAAATATTCCTAAGTTTTACGGAATTATCGGCCGCATTTTCAGTTGAGGAGAAGATTGACGGGCGTAGACTCAGTAACCATTTCCGGATTTCTGCGGATAGCGGAAATAAAACATCCGTATTTATGCCTGTAGATTGGGGCAGTTGAGGGGACTGAGGGACAAACTTCTGTGAATCTACAGGTAATGGACACCTTAAAGATAGGGACGTTCAGGCTAGGGCAGGCTACATGGGCACTCTTGCTCATTCCGGATGATTAGACCCTAAGCAAGACAAGCTTTTGCCTATTGCCTAGGGCGAAGCGCTATAGATGAGTAGGTTGTTAAGAGTTATTAAGGATTGAAGGGGGTAAAAGTTACGATTTTATAACTTTTTCTGTATTTTGCGATACAGTTTTTAGATTTGATTTAGGGTAGTAGGATACGCAAGCGCCTCTAGGATGAGGTCAGGAGTTTAAACGATGTCGATCTTACATCAAGGTCAAAGGGCGATCGCCACTCAATCGGGTTTTACTCCCTTTTCGAGTTCCCTCCAGTCTGGTTCCTGGATTACCTTAGAAGAACTGCCCAGTCATTGGGCCGCCCATGAAGCCCTATTATTGTGTGAAGTTTCTCCCGGTAAGTGGATGAGCTGGGTTCCCAACTATGGAGAATATCTAATTCATTTGGCTTGAGATGACTCTCCAAACCCCAATAGACAGAAAAACCTGGGCAGTACAACTGACTCAGGTTTTTGCTTATGGGCTAAGAGATGGCTGGTTATGGGAAAATTTTTAGTCAATATATCCCATTAAGTCGGGCCCATCTATGGTGTTGTCAGCCACGGGGCGATTGCCCATTACTGTTATGCTTTGGCTGATTTTTAAGTCGGTGGTAGATACGGGACGATTCCCAGAGGTGGCAAAGGTTTCCTTAATTTTAATGCCGCTAGAGGCCACTGGACGAGCGCCTGAAGAAGATAGGGTACTGTTGACTTGCAGGTGGCTGGCTTCAATGGGACGATTCCCTGGAAGAGGCCCGGTTTTGAGGGTATTACTGATTTTCAGATCCGTTGTGCCTACCGGACGGTTACCCGGTAAGGGGGAAAAACGGGTGGGTTGCTCGCTAATTGCTGCTGTTGATTCTGGCTTGGAGCCAAGTTTCAGAGGTTGAGTCATGGGAGTTTCTTCCTTATCTTGAGATGTCACAGGTTTTGGGGTCTCAATGGCACTGGATGAGGCCGGATCGGGGGATTGGTCTGGGGTTGCACTGCTGCTGGTGGTTGTACCGTTATTTGTTTTGTCACTCATAACCCATTGCCTTTTTACCGCTCAGAGAGTTTGCTTATAGCATTTTCAAATGAGATGCGCTCCTTGACAAATGCCCTCTCCCTCAATCCCTCTCCCACGGGAGAGGGACTTATCTCCCCTTCTCCCGTGGGAGAAGGGGTCGGGGGATGAGGGCAAGATCTTGTCGCTTCACCAATCAACTGAAAACGCTATATATAGCTAGTCTCAATGAGTTGTGCAACTGGAAATGCCCTCTCCCTTTCATGTCCGCTTGGCGGAAAATCCCTCTCCCACGGGAGAGGGACTTCTGCTCCCCTTCTCCCTTCGACTTCGCTCCCTTCGACTTCGCTCAGGGCAAGCAGGGCAGCGCCTGCGGGAGAAGGGGTTGGGGGATGAGGGGCAGCCATTACATAACTCATTTAGGTTTGCTATATAGGGGCAAATAATAGACCTAACAAACTTTAAAAAAAGCTTAAACTGTCTCTAGTGTACGAAAAATTGTGCAAAAACACAAAAATCTGTAAATAAATGTAATTATAGATTAAGCGGGTTGTTTTGGTTTCTTAATCGGTATCGTTGATGGACGGATTTGAGCTAGATGCGCCTTTTGAGCCAACGGGAGATCAGCCAGAGGCGATCGCCCAATTAACCCAAACCCTAAAGGGCCAACATGCCTATCAAACTCTTTTGGGGGCCACGGGCACAGGAAAAACCTATACCATTGCCCAGGCGATCGCCCAGATCGGTAAATCGACATTGGTTTTGGCCCACAACAAAACCCTAGCGGCCCAACTTTGCCATGAATTGCGCCAGTTTTTCCCCCACAATCCTGTAGAGTATTTTATCAGTTATTACGACTATTATCAACCAGAAGCTTATCTTCCCCTCAGCGATACCTACATTGAAAAAAGCGCCGCCATCAACGAAGAAATCGACATGCTGCGCCATTCGGCAACTCGCTCTTTATTTGAGCATCGATATGTAATTGTTGTCGCTTCCATTAGCTGCATTTATGGGTTGGGAATGCCAGCCGAATATCTCAACGCAGCTATTTCTCTAGAAATTGGCCAAGAAATCGATCAACGGCAACTCCTGCGGGACTTAGCAACGATTCAATATACCCGCAATGATACCCAACTCAGTCGCGGAAACTTTCGCGTAAAAGGGGATATCCTAGAAATTGCTCCAGCCTATGAAGACCGAATTATTCGAGTTGAGTTTTTTGGCGATGAAATCGATCGCATCTATTATATCGATCCAACCACCGGAAATGCTTTAGAATCCTGCAATAATCTGAATATTTATCCCGCTCGTCACTTCGTCACCCCCAAGGAACAAGTGGAAATGGCTTGCGAACAAATTAGGCTCGAATTAAAAGAGCGCGTGGAAGCCCTAGAAAACGCCGGAAAATTAGTCGAAGCCCAACGCTTAGATCAGCGCACCCGTTACGATATGGAGTTATTACAGGAAGTCGGCTATTGTAATGGAGTGGAAAACTATTCCCGCTATTTAGCCAATCGCCAACCGGGAGAACCCCCCGAATGTTTAGTCGATTATTTCCCCGAAGATTGGCTCTTAGTCATAGATGAATCCCATGTGACGGTTCCCCAAATTCGAGCCATGTATAACGGCGATCGCGCTCGCAAAACCGTGTTAATCGATCATGGCTTTCGTCTCCCCAGCGCTGCCGATAATCGCCCCTTAAAAGCCGAAGAGTTTTGGCAAAAAGTCAATCAATGCGTGTTTGTTTCGGCGACTCCCGGAGATTGGGAATTAGAAGTATCGGAAGACCGCATTATTGAGCAAGTAATTCGCCCCACGGGAGTGATCGACCCAGAAGTTTTGGTTCGTCCCACTGAAGGACAAATTGACGATCTACTCGCTGAAATCAAACAGCGTGTCAAGCGCAAAGAACGGGTGTTAGTCACCACCTTAACCAAACGGATGGCGGAAGATTTAACGACTTATTTAGAGGAGCGAGAGATCCAAGTCCGCTATCTGCATTCGGAGATTCAATCCATTGAGCGGATTGAGATTTTACAGGACTTGCGCGAGGGGAAATTTGATGTTTTGATTGGGGTCAATTTATTACGAGAAGGCTTAGATTTACCCGAAGTCTCCCTAGTGGCGATTTTAGATGCGGATAAAGAAGGCTTTTTACGCGCCTATCGTTCCTTGATTCAAACCATTGGTCGGGCAGCGCGTCACGTAAATGGACAAGCGATTTTATACGCCGATCGCCTGACGGACAGCATGGAAAAGGCGATCGCCGAAACCGAACGTCGGCGCGGCATTCAAATGGCCTACAACCGGCTCCATGGCATTACCCCCAAACCGATCAAAAAATCCGCCGACAACAGTATCCTGGCGTTCCTAGATATCTCTCGTCGCCTGAATGCCCAGGGGGTAGACCCCAGCCCAGAACCAGTCCCCTTAGAAGACCTTCCGGAACTCATTGAGCAACTCGAAACCGAGATGAAACGGGCTGCTCAGAATTTGGAGTTTGAAAAAGCGGCTCAATTGCGCGATCGCATAAAATCCTTACAACGGCAGGAGAATTAACAGTTTCATCATGAATATTCGAGTGGCGAATGAATCCGACTTACCCCAACTTGCAGAGCTATACTATCAAACCGTTCAGACTCACGGACTCAGTTACTATACCATAGAGCAAACACAAATCTGGGCTTCCTTTGCCTTAAATAAGCGCCATTTCCGTAAGTTTATCCTCGATGTCACCACATTTGTCGCAGTCAATGAGGCAGAGATTTTAGGGTTTGCTGGCATTGGATTGGATGGTCATATTGCCTCACTCTATGTGCGCCATGATTGTCTGCATCAAGGCATTGGTACTGCTTTAATGAATGCCATATTAGAGTATGGGAAAAATCAGAACATTAAACGACTATATGCTGAAGCGAGTCGGTTTAGTCTGGGTCTATTTAAGAAGTTTGGCTTTCAGGTTTATGATACAGAAGTGGTTGAGCGCAAAGGGGTAAAATTTGAGCGCGATTTGGTCGATTTTGAGTATTAATTAGAAAAAAATATAGCGCTTCGCGCGGTAATGGGTAATAGGTAATAGGTCATGGGTAATATCAAGTCCGGTTATTCATGTCCGCGAAGCGGAAACACCCTAATTAAAAGTCTAGGGAGCGAGACGCTCCCACTCCAGTAAGATCAAGGGATTCCAGGAGTGCGGGCATCTTGCCCGCTTGTCTTTTCCCATTCACCGGACTTGATATAGCGCTTCGCGCTAGGGAATAGGGAATAGGGAATAGGGAATAGGGTTGTGGTACATGGCTTTGAGCCTTTAAGACTGTACACCATAACAGCGCGAAGCGCTGTATCCCTCTTCTGTCACTCTTGGAAATTCTAACGAATTTCCGTTGTTACAGCCCGCGATCGCTAACGAAAGAATAAGGGTTTGAAGCCCCTTTTTTAGAAAGTGACAGAAGAGGGGTATATAGCTAGTCTCAATGAGTTGTGCAACTGGAAATGCCCTCTCCCTATATCCCTCTCCCACGGGAGAGGGACTTCTGCTCCCCTTCTCGGGGCTGGGGGATGAGGGGCAGCCATTACATAACTCATTTAGGTTTGCTATATAGCGTTTCTCTCTTCTATGAAGTACAGCTTGAAGCCTTAGACCCTAAGCACTACAAGCTATTGCCTATTGCCTATTGCCTAGCTGTAATTAATGATGATGGTGATGATGGCCATGATCGTGATCGTGATGATGATGGTGGTGGTGATGATGCTCAACACCCAGTTGGGTATTCACGGCTAAGGCTTCTTCTGAGAGTAAATCTTCGATGTGAGAATCTGCCCAATGGGCCGCCATATGCAGGAATTCTGGATGATCGTTGGCGCACTCCATTTGAATATAGTTGATATCGGAGTATTGACGCTGCAAGGCTTCAATAATATGCTCGACATCGAGTAGGGTTTCGTGGTTTTCGGTGACGAAACCAATGGGCATAAAGATCACGGCCTTTGCACCTAACTGAATCAGGTTTTCTGCTGCTAGTTGTGCATTGGGCTGAGTCCATTCAATCAGAGGGGTATCGTGGTTGAGCCAACCCACGGAAATTAGGGGATATTTGTAAATGAGTTTTTCCCGCACTAATTCATAGAGGGTTTGGCTCTCGGTAATGCCAGAGGTGAAGCCTTTGGCTTTGTGAGGACAACCATGATTCATTAAAACGATGCCAATTTGGGAGGGTAAAATGCGATCGCGTAATTTCTGGGCGATTTTTTCCTCAACCAATTGCGCCATCAGGTTGATATAGTCGGGTTCGTTGTAAAAGGAGGGAATATAGCGCTCTCCTGTGACCCAATGTTGGCTCCCCTCATCTTTCGCGAGAGCTTGGTTGACTTGCTCGACGGCGATGCCACTGGTGAAAATAGAGTCAACGACCAACAGGGGATAAATAAGCAGTTTATCAAACCCTTCTGCTTGAATTTGCTCTAGGACTTGAGCGGGAAGAAAGGGAGCGCAAAAGTTAAAGGCTTTAAACACTTTAATGCGATCGCCCCATTTTTCCTGGAGGTGTTGCTCAATTCCGGCTCGTTGACGCTCGAAGATGGCATTGTGGGGGGAAATGAAGTTGCCATGCTGATGACTCCATTCATGGAGATCGAACATCGCTAAGAGTTTGGCTAAGGGGGGATAGATCCAAGTGGGAACCGGCGCAAACTTAGCGGTGAGAAGATTTAGGGCTTGTTCGTTATAGTTGGCAAAGTCGTCATAACTTTCTACTTCACCATAGCCCATTAGCAGAACCGCGACGCGAGGCGCTTGGCGATCGCCAACAGATTGTTGTTCTGAGTATTTTTCTGGAGTTGCAACCACGGTAGTTTCCTCAGTGGGTTTCAAATCGGATTCTCCTAGGGTAACATCCCCCTAGGGGGGATTGAAGCAGAAACAGGAGACAGTAGAGTGTTGAGCCTTCTCGTGCAAACTGCAATGGTCAGATTTTAGCGCAAAGCTAAATCTTTTATAAAGATGAGTAGCCGATCGGAGAATTACGGACAACCTGGAGGAACACGAATAAATCTTGAACATAAAATAATGATAAAAATATAGTAATTTCCTGGAGGAATATTGGGAAAATTTTGGATATTCTAATGATAGGAGCTACACATCTAGCAACAAAAGGGTGATCTATGCTGATGTAATTTTACACGGAGTGAGGTGGAAGCCATGCAATCGAAGAAACTCTCAATGATCATTGAAGCACTGATCGTTACCCTGGCGATCGCTATCTGTCAAAGCTCCTTCTCTGAAGTGAACACCACTAAATTATCACTTCATCAAAATCCCCTAGTTGTCACTCAGCTTTTCTAACCCTGCCTTGACAGCTCGCAACCCCCTCACCAACCACATAACTATAGGACTTTAGGCGATCGCTGAGATGCATGTAATGGTCATCAGTACCCAGTAAATCTGATGAGTAGAAATCTTGTATTTTGGGACTATAATCTGTATACTTAAATACTGTGAGTACAGGTCTATCGAGTTCCTATGCTGATTTTCTTTATTCATGGTGTCGCCACGCGGAATATTCAATACGCTGATGCACTCAAAAAGTCCCTCAAACAACTCAGCCAAAAATTAAACCAACCTGCCCCCATCTTTTATGCCAGCTTTTGGGGAAATGCCCTCAGCGATATGCAAAAAGTTTGGAATTATATCGATCAAGATTTACAAACTCTGAAACGCGAAAATCCTCAAATTGAGATTAAGGACTCTCTGCGCTATCGCAGTTTTAGAGAAGACCTTCTCTCCCAATTTGCCGGAGATTTATTTACCTATCTGAATCCCAAACGTGGGTTACAAATTCGCAAAACCCTAGCCCAGCAACTCATTGATTTTCTCAAAGAGAATCCCACAGAAGATGATCTGCACATCATTTGCCATTCCCTAGGCACAGTCATCTTATGGGATATTTTATTTTCTGACCGGTTTGCCAACAATGATCCAGCCCATACCATCCGCAGAATCATCCGTCATCTATCAGAAAATCCCACTCGAAGAATGGTCAACCTGAAAACCATTACGACCATGGGATCGCCGATTCTCTTCTTAAATACTATGTTAGCCGTCAACCCTCAATCGGTGAAAGACTTTTCCAAAAAACAGGGGAATTCAGGTCTAAAATGGCTCAATCTCATCGCTTCTTCTGATTTAATTGCCTATCCTTTAAAATCGAGTTTCGAGTTAACGCCAACAGATAACTTAAAAGTCCAAGATATTTACGTTGAGACCGATATTAATATGGTTGCCATGGCTGCACGCTCTTTAGGTCAAGATATGGCATCCATGGCTTTAGATGCCCGTAAATCTCATAAAGGATATTTTCAGTCTCCTAGGGTTGCCGAACTTATTTTTGCCCATATTCAAGAGAAGACTATACAGAGTGTTTTAGATCAAACCTATCTGCATTGGGTGATTGATGAATTAAAGACCGTTAAAGGAATGACTGAGAATAAACTGAAACTACACATTAACGATGAACCTAAACTTCAGCTCACCTTATCCGATGGGAGTGGTGTTTTATTCCATGTGGTAAATGTGGCCAAAGTTCACCATATTTATCTCTTTGACCGTCAAAATATATGCCGGTTTGCCGGGTATGTGGGATGGCTCGACACCAAGTATTTAGAGGAGTGTATTGAGTCAATTCAAACCCAATGGTGTGATGCCCTTTAGTTGAGTCGTGTGGTGACCGCACGAACAATGAGGCAATAGAGGAGTGCGAGCATCTTGCTCGCTGTTATGTTCCCTAGCGAGCGAGACGCTCGCACTCCAGAAAACCTATTGTCCTATTTTAGCTGAAACAGTCCAGTAGGGTTCGTTAGCGCAAGCACAGGGTACTAATTACATTACTAACTACCGCACATTCATGTCTGCGAAGGTGTAAAATAATAACCAACCACCAACCACCAGGGTAAAGATATGATAGTCTATCGACAAAACTCCCCAGAACTGAAAGCCGCCTTCAAAAGGGAAGTCGATCGCAAAGTAGACCAGCGCCGCGAAACAGTCAGAGAGGCTATGGGTAACGGATTCTTTGGCATGATCGGAGAGACATTCTATGAATTCCAACAGTTTGGTAAGGATCTCAAAGGCTTCATGGGGGAAAGCCAAATCTCAACAAGATTAGCAAAACTACCTAATACCTGGGGAATGTTCCAAAACGCAATCATCCCCGGAACTTCAGGCAAACCAACCGAAATTGATATCCTCCTCATTGGGCCTGGTGGCATCTTCATCATTGAGGTCAAGAACTGGAAAGGCTCCTACAGTGCTATCGCTATCGAGGGAATAGCTATCCAACCTCAAAGAAGTTGTGTTAACGGTATTTAAAAGCGAATGCTATAAAAGTATAAGAAATCGGAAAGTAGAGGATCGTGGCAGTTAATCGAGATAAAGTAGACTTGTGGAAATCTGACGTTGCCCAGTCAATTGATTTTTACAATTACTGGTTTATGACTTTTGCACCCAAGGCATTTAGGGACACTCGCCTTGAAACCACAAAGCAGGTTGAACAAGCTCTTCAATGGACTGAAAACTTGACTAACATTCGCCCTGAAACTCTTCAGAAGCATCCTTCTGTATTGGCAATGCTTCGTATGACGACTTGTCCACCAATTGCACGCGATCGGCTTGTGGGTCTAGCGGGTATATCTTCTAACTTGGTGAAGAATATGGAACTTAACAACCGTGTTTCCCCGAAGATGAAGCAACCTCAATTAACAGAACAGCTTGAAATGATCGGGCAGATTATCACAAAAATGGCTGACCCTGATATTTTTGTGTGGAAGGAACGTGGCGATAAAGGTACGAAAGAAGAAATTTACCGTGCGTCAACCATCATTGCTGACCGTCTCTGTGGTTCAGTCGTTGACCCAATCATTAGAAATGCTCAAGAACAGCGCCAATTGGCTGCCATTAAACAGTGGCTTGAAGCCCGTGGTTATCGTGAAATTGAACCTGGTGAAGCAGAAGATTTCCTTTCGATGCCGAAAGGTACGTTTTCATTTCGCTTCAACATCCCTGTAATACTGGCTGGTGGCAAACAGGTCAATATACCTGTTGATGCCGTTATCATGCGTAAAGATGCTCAAAAGGGGGATTTTCCAGAACTATTTGAAGCAAAGTCTGCTGGTGATTTTACGAACACAAATAAACGGCGAAAGGAAGAGGCTGTCAAAATACAACAACTTCGCAAAACTTATGGTGAAAAAATTTCCTTTAACTTATTTTTGTGCGGTTATTTTGATTCAGGTTATCTTGGCTATGAAGCGGCTGAAGGTATTGATTGGGTATGGGAACACCGAATTGACGACATGGCATCTTTGGGTTTGTAACAATGAAAATTTTTGATCAACTTGAAAGTGAGCGTCAGGTATTACAAGCTAAACTGGATAGCTTGAAAACGCAAGAGGAACGAAATGCTATGGGGCAGTTTTCAACACCTATTACCCTTGCTAAGGATATGCTGACTCATGCAAAGAAAATTATGCCGAAATACAGTAAAGTTCGCTTTCTCGATCCGGCTTTTGGTACAGGTTCATTGTACAGTGCATTAAACACTGTATTCCCTTCAAAACAGATTGAACTTTCAACTGGTTACGAAATTGACGAACACTATGGAAAACCTGCATGTGAGTTTTGGTCAAAAACCAAACTCAATTACCAATTAGCAGACTTTACAAAACAAAAGCCACCTGATGAAGCTGAAAAATACAATTTGATCGTCTGCAATCCGCCATATGTTCGTCACCATCATATTAATGGACAAAAGAAACGATTACAAGCGGAAGTTTTGTCAGTTGCAAATATAAAGTTATCCGGATTGTCTGGTCTTTATTGCTATTTCATAGTGCTTTCACACTCGTGGATGAAAAAAAATGGAATTGCTGGTTGGTTAATTCCCAGTGAATTCATGGATGTAAATTATGGTCAAGCGATTAAAGATTATCTGCTGAATAAAGTGACTTTGCTCCAGATTCATCGATTTGACCCTAATGAAGTTCAATTTGATGATGCTCTTGTTTCATCAGCGATTGTTTGGTTTAAGAACAAAAAGCCCCCTAAAACTCACGAGGTAAAGTTTACCTATGGTGGAACCCTTGATAACCCTGCTGATGAAAAAAATGTTCCCCTTGAGATTTTAGCAACAGAAAAGAAATGGACACGCTTTCCACTATTTAAGGAACGTGAAGAAACCAATGCACCAAAGTTAGGCGATTTTTTTACTGTGAAGCGTGGTATTGCGACAGGTGACAATAAATTTTTTATCCTCACACGCGAACAAATTGAAATCCATGGTTTGCCGCTTGAACAGTTCCGGCCAATCTTGCCCAGTCCTCGCTACTTAGATACCACTGAAGTCAAGGCAGATAAAAAAGGTTTTCCTGACATTAAAAACCCTTTGTTTGTATTAAACTGTAACCTTCCTATTGATGAAGTTAAACGGCTTTACCCTCCACTATACATATACCTTAATCAAGGCATTCAGTCTGGTGTATCTGAAAGATATTTGTGCAAAAGTCGTAAAATTTGGTATTCCCAAGAAAGCAGGACTGAAAGCCTTTTTTATTTCACATATATTGGGCGTTCTGATAAACAAAGTAAAAAAACATTTCGTTTTATCCTGAATCGTTCCAAAGCAATTGTTGCAAATTCCTACTTAATCCTTTATCCCCAGCCAAGTTTGAGAAAAGAAATTGATCAAAACCCGGAGCTGAGTAAAAGCTTGCTTAAAGCCTTGAATCAGATCGCAAGTAAAGTCATGCTTAATGAAGGGCGTGTATATGGTGGTGGTATGCACAAAATAGAACCCAAAGAACTGGCTAGTGTTACTGCAATAGAAATTGGCGTTATTCTGGAGAACGTTTCTAAGGGTAAGGAAAGTTTGATCTGATTAAGGGCTTCTAAGTTGAGTGAAAAAGACACTCCCGACGCAGGGATAGGCGATCGCCAGTAAAAATCTTGCAGGTTGGGACTAGAATGAGTATACTTAAATACTGTGAGTACAGGTCTATCGAGTTCCTATGCTGATTTTCTTTATTCATGGTGTCGCCACGCGGAATATTCAATACGCTGATGCACTCAAAAAGTCCCTCAAACAACTCAGCCAAAAATTAAACCAACCTGCCCCCATCTTTTATGCCAGCTTTTGGGGAAATGCCCTCAGCGATATGCAAAAAGTTTGGAATTATATCGATCAAGATTTACAAACTCTGAAACGCGAAAATCCTCAAATTGAGATTAAGGACTCTCTGCGCTATCGCAGTTTTAGAGAAGACCTTCTCTCCCAATTTGCCGGAGATTTATTTACCTATCTGAATCCCAAACGTGGGTTACAAATTCGCAAAACCCTAGCCCAGCAACTCATTGATTTTCTCAAAGAGAATCCCACAGAAGATGATCTGCACATCATTTGCCATTCCCTAGGCACAGTCATCTTATGGGATATTTTATTTTCTGACCGGTTTGCCAACAATGATCCAGCCCATACCATCCGCAGAATCATCCGTCATCTATCAGAAAATCCCACTCGAAGAATGGTCAACCTGAAAACCATTACGACCATGGGATCGCCGATTCTCTTCTTAAATACTATGTTAGCCGTCAACCCTCAATCGGTGAAAGACTTTTCCAAAAAACAGGGGAATTCAGGTCTAAAATGGCTCAATCTCATCGCTTCTTCTGATTTAATTGCCTATCCTTTAAAATCGAGTTTCGAGTTAACGCCAACAGATAACTTAAAAGTCCAAGATATTTACGTTGAGACCGATATTAATATGGTTGCCATGGCTGCACGCTCTTTAGGTCAAGATATGGCATCCATGGCTTTAGATGCCCGTAAATCTCATAAAGGATATTTTCAGTCTCCTAGGGTTGCCGAACTTATTTTTGCCCATATTCAAGAGAAGACTATACAGAGTGTTTTAGATCAAACCTATCTGCATTGGGTGATTGATGAATTAAAGACCGTTAAAGGAATGACTGAGAATAAACTGAAACTACACATTAACGATGAACCTAAACTTCAGCTCACCTTATCCGATGGGAGTGGTGTTTTATTCCATGTGGTAAATGTGGCCAAAGTTCACCATATTTATCTCTTTGACCGTCAAAATATATGCCGGTTTGCCGGGTATGTGGGATGGCTCGACACCAAGTATTTAGAGGAGTGTATTGAGTCAATTCAAACCCAATGGTGTGATGCCCTTTAGTTGAGTCGTGTGGTGACAACCCTAAAATGGTGGGTTACGGCGGATTGATAGATTGCTGTCAGAGTCTAAGTTTTAGCCGCCTAACCCACCCTACGCTAATGCCCTATTTTAGTGCGGTCACGACACTACTTCTATTGCTGCTAAAATCTATCCCAGAAAAGGTCTAGAGTGCTTCTTGATAAGCAAATATAGTCAATTTAAATAAAAATGAGACATTATGTAAGTCAATGTGTAAGGTGGGCACTGCCCACCCTACTCGTTGGTGTCTCACTGTTAATTGAATCAACTATACTTCAACTGAAATAGATTTAATCGGTTTAGCTTCACCGTGGAGCATCACTCTAATTCTCTCCGTTGTTTCTCGATTAAAACTTTCTTCACCACACCGAGAACAAACCTTGACTGGAATTTGTTCTACTAGATAAAACTTACCGTCAATCTGAAAAAATTCACTAATTAGCTCAGAGTGATATTGTTCTGAACTGCAAACATGGCATTTAAACATCACGATCTCCTGTTTTGGTAATCGATTCATTCATTGAAATGATAAAATTAATCATTATCTAACCTAGTGCGTGCGTGTATGTCAGCCGAAATTATTTGTGTGGGCACAGAGTTGCTCCTCGGAGATATTCTTAATCGGAATGCCCAGTTTTTAGCCCAAGAATTGGCCCAGTTAGGGATTCCCCACTACTATCAAACCGTGGTGGGGGATAATGTGGAGCGTCTGAAACAGGCGATCGCCACTGCCCTGGATCGCAAGTCAGAAATCATACTCTTTACCGGAGGACTCGGCCCCACTCCCGATGACCTCACCTGTGAAACCATTGCCTCCTTCTTTGAAACCCCCTTAATTGAGCGCCCGGAAGTGATCGCCGACATTGAAGCCAAATATGCCCAACGGGGGCGCACCATGAACCCCAGCAACCGCAAACAAGCCCTCAGCCCAGAAGGAGCCATGATTTTACCCAACCCCAGTGGAACCGCTCCGGGCATTATCTGGCATCCGCGCCCCCATTTAACCCTCATGACCTTTCCTGGAGTTCCCAGCGAAATGCATCGCATGTGGAAAGAAACAGCCGTTCCCTACCTCAAACAGCAGGGATGGGGCGAAACCATGATTTATAGCCGCACCCTCAAGTTTTGGGGCATTGGGGAATCTGCCCTAGTGGAAAAAATCCCCGAAGTCTTTGACTATAAAAACCCTACAGTCGCCCCTTATGCGGGTAAAGGGTTGGTGAAGTTGCGAATTTCCACCCGTGTCAGGTCTGAACCCGAAGCCCAAGCCCTGATTAATCCCGTAGAAGAACATATTCGAGCCATGGTTGGAGAATACTGCTTCGGAGTCAATGACCAAACCTTAGCCGATGTAGTGGGCAAACTATTGCTAGAGGCGGGACAAACCTTAGCCGTCGCCGAATCTTGCACCGGAGGCGGTTTAGGGGCGGCTATTACCGCCGTGCCGGGCAGTTCTGCCTATTTTAGGGGGGGAGTCATTGCCTATGAGAATCAGGTCAAGGAGAGCCTGTTAGGGGTGAATCCAGACGATTTAGAAGCCTATGGAGCAGTGAGCGATCGCGTCGCCGAACAAATGGCACAGGGTATTCAACAGAAATTAAACACCGATTGGGCCCTCAGTATCACCGGCATTGCCGGCCCCGGTGGTGGCACACCCGAAAAGCCCGTCGGCTTAGTTTACATCGGATTAGCCTCACCCAACGGGGAAGTGAAAAGTTATCGCCAACAGTTAGCCAGTATCTTAGATCGCTCCATCCTACGCGATTTCAGTCAATCCTGGGCTTTGGATCATCTCCGCCAACACTTGCTGAAATCTTAAACTTTTGAAAACTCAGAGCTACAAAGGTTGCTCATCTGCGATCATTCGTTATGATCGAAGAAAGGATTAAGCCTTTGATTGACTAACCCAGTGTCAATATACTGGGTCAAAGTTCAGCGAAAGGAGCTTCATACTGAATGGACTATATCGACGAAATCTGGGAAAAGATCAAAGAATTGGCTCGTAAACTGATTGAAGCCCTCTTAGGGCCAGATGTCCAGCCTGAACCTGAGCCGATTCCCATTCCCGTCAATGACCGCGAAAAGAGACGCTAAAGTGTTCTATCAACTGAGGATCTGAAAACTTGTTGAACGTTTTGGTATTGCACGGCCCTAATCTCAATCTGTTGGGGCTGCGAGAACCAGGAATCTATGGTTCGACGACTCTAGCCCAGATTAACCAACAATTGAAAGAGGATGGCAAAATCCTTCAAGCGGAGGTAACCCCCTTTCAATCCAATCATGAGGGAGAATTGATCGATACCATACACCAGGCGGTCGATCGCTATCAAGGCATTATCATTAATGCCGGAGCCTATACTCATACCAGTGTAGCCCTCAGAGATGCGATCGCCGCCGTTTCTATTCCTACCGTCGAGGTTCACCTCAGCAACATTTATCGTCGCGAACCCTTCCGCCACCACTCCTATTTAGCACCGGTGGTTGTTGGTCAAATTAGCGGTTTCGGCCCAGAAAGCTATCGTTTAGGGTTACAAGCCCTAGTCTCTCATCTTCAGCTAAAAGCTATTCACCCATAGCTTTTAGCTCTTTATTTGCCAAAAAATGGGTAAGGTGAGCAGGGCTTAGAGTTCTCGAAATAATAGCTGATCCTCCTGCCCACCCTACGATGATTCTGTTTAATTAACTCCCTTTCTTGGGCTTCGGCTTCTTCTTAGCCAAGGGCAAAAAGCGATCGAGAGCCGCCTTGAGTTGATCCAGCTCTTCCTCAATATTCCCCTCACGAGCCGCTCGACCAATACATTCGGTTAAATGTTCATCTAAAATAATTCGAGAAACGCGATCGATCGCCCCCCGGACTGCTGCCAATTGGATCAACACATCAGGACAGGGGGTACTTTGTTGTACCATACCCTTAATTCCCCTCACATGGCCCTCAATCCGCGAGAGCTGATTGACAATTTGCCGTAGGGACTCTTCACTATGAACGTGGGGGTGTAAGGTATGGGGTTCATGGGGATGGTGATGATGGGGTAAAGATTCAGGAGGATTAGGAGATGGAGAGTGGGTCATTAGATGAAGGTCAATATTGCCAGCCGTGATTACTTTGAGCATTATGTTAATTGTAGAACAAATTTAGGGTTATGACTCCTGAAGATATTAATCATGTGTTAGATGAACTATTTGCTGACCAGATCTCTGAAGTCAGTCCAGGCTCCTGGAAAATCGATCGGGAAAATTTACGATTATTGATACTGCTCTCCGACGATGAATCCTGGGTCATGGGGTTAGCACCGATGGCTCCAGTTGAAGAAGCAAAACCCTTTTTTCAAGACCTATTAGAGTCCAATTTTGAGTTCACCCAAGAAACTCGCTATGCTATCCATCAAGGGGTGATATGGGTCGTTTATCGCCACCCATTAGAGAGCTTAAAACCAGAACCTTTTGCAGAGGCGATCGGGCGGTTAACTCGCTTGCAAGAAGAAGGTTTAACCCCTTATTTTAAGGCCCAATTAGATCGGCAGTTACGGATGATTGTGGAAGTCTCCAAAGCCCAAGGACAAACCCTAGAAGGGACTTTACAAACCCTGCATCGATTTTATGAAGAAGGGATGATGGGAGAATTATCGCAAAATGCCCAACAACGGGAGCAAGTTTTAGCCGCTTGGAAACAGCAACTAGAGCGACTCTGGCCAGAGGTATAACAGATGAATGCAACGCGCTGGAGGGTTTTAACTCCCTATTTATTTTTGCTTCCTGCCCTATCCATTTTAAGTTTAACTGTGTTTTGGCCCGCTTTGCAAGCCATTTATCTCAGTTTATTTAACTATGATTTGATCGGCCAGCAAACCCAATGGATCGGGTTAAAAAACTTCCAGCGACTAGGGAGCGATCGCCTGTTTTGGCAAACCCTCAGTAATACCCTGCTTTATCTCCTCTGTGTTGTCCCTTTACTGGTCATTCTTCCCCTAGGATTAGCCATTTTAGTCAATCGAAAAATTAAAGGGATCAGTGGTTTTAGAGCCGCTTTCTATACCCCTGTCATTATTTCCATGGTCGTTGCCGGAATTGCCTGGCGATGGCTCTATGCTGAAAATGGCTTATTCAACCAAACGTTAACCTATTTGCATCTGCCTACTATTCCCTGGTTAACCAGTCCCCAATGGGCGATTTATAGCGTTATGGTGGTTACCATATGGAAAGGGCTGGGCTATTACATGGTTATCTATTTAGCTGGACTACAAGGTATTCCCCAGGAACTCTACGAAGCAGCAGCAATTGATGGTTCAGATGGCATCATTAAGCATTGGGATATTACCCTACCCTTGATGAAACCTTATTTATTTTTAGTGGCCGTTATTTCTGCAATTTCCGCCACCAAAGTGTTTGAAGAGGTGTATATTATGACCCAAGGAGGGCCGAGAAATAGCTCTAAGACTTTGGTTTATTATGTTTATGAACAGGCGTTTCAGAAGTTAGAAATTAGTTATGCTTGCACGATTGGTTTAGTTCTCTTTTTAGTGATTATGGGCTTGTCGATTGTAAATTTGAAGTTAGGAGGAGTAAGGAGTAAGGAGTAATGAGTAATGAGTAAGAAAGTCCCTCTGAGTGTTGTGTAAGGGCAGATTGAGGGCGATTCAAATGTCCCCCATAGCAGCGAAAACTGCTGTAATGAGGAGAGAAAGAAATTAGAAGATAAAGACTAATTTTAGTGACCAATTGGGGGGAGAAGTTTCAAAAGAGCGGATAATTTGAATTTGCTGGATAAATTCGCGCAAGTAAAATCGCCGTTCTGATTCCGAGAGATCGAGCCAAAATTGGGGAATAGAAACAGCTTGGGCGACTGAGGCTAAATTAACTGGAGGCAGTTCAGCTAAACGGGCTTGGAGTTGAGAGAGTTCTGTGCGGAGTTTGTAAGCACGAAGATCTGCCGTTTGTGGATCTAGAATTTGCCTTTCTTTCAGGTCAGGAAGTTGGTTTAAGATCTGTTGATTTTGCTTGATTTTTTGCTGAAGTTGTGATTTAATTTCATCGAGATCCGGTAGGGTGAGTCCAGATATGGCTTGCTGTAAATCTTGGCAGATTTTGGTGATAGTTGCGTCTAAAACTTGTTGGTAGCGCAAGCTTTTACATTTAGGGGTGCGGGAACAGTGGATGGGGCGTAGATACAGGTATTCACCGGGTTGACGATGACGGGTGACGCGGGTGATTTTCATCCCGGATTGGCAATTTTGACAGGAAACTAAGCCTGCGAGCGATCGCGGAGCGCTGGCAGAGCGGGGGGGGAGGCGACGATTGCGACGCAGGAGGCGATCGATTTGGGCGGCTTCTTCTCGTGAGAGAATGGGGGGATGGGTATTGGCGAGAATTTCGCCGTTTTTAAAGGCAGTATCTCCGCGATAAACGGGATTAGTGAGCCATCGTTTTCCGGTGGAGACGGAGATTTTTTTGCGATATTTTTGATTGAGGTAACGAACGGCGGCACGTACTGAACCATAGAGGAGAAAATGGTCAAAAAAGTCTTTAACAACGGGGGCGTAACTGCGGTCTAGGATATAGCTATTTTTGCTGCGTTTATAGCCGTAGGGGGCTTTTCCGGGTGGGGGTTTGGCTTGCAGACGGTTTTGAGCATGGCCTTGGCGGATGCGGAGGCTGCGATAATAGGTTTGAAGATGATTAAAGAGTTGCAGAATTTGGGCGCGATCGCCTCTATCTTCCCCTATACCCTGCTCTTCTCCCTGGAGTGCAATCACTTTGACGTTCCGCGACTCTAAGCGCAAAAGCGCATGGGCCATGGTTTCTAGGGTATCACCGAGTTCTTCAAGTCGCCGAATCAGGAGATAAAGCTCCTCGGTTTCTTCCTCCTTTTCCAGGTCTTGAAAGAGGGTGTTGAGTTGCGCTCTGTCCCCTAAATCTTGGTAGATGCGATCGACTTCCCACCCCCAAATGGTTGGATCGGGGGGAGATTCGAGGATGGGGTCACACCAAACATAGGCGAAGATTTTCATAGGGGAATTTTAACGCAGATGTTGCCCAGTACCCCCATCAGCCGGATCGAGAAAGGGCCGGAGATCGATGCCGTTGGATAAGGTGCGCGGTTGGGGAGTTGGGGGTTGGGGGTTGGGAATGCGGTTCAGTCCCGATAGATCGCGGTTGGTGACTTGGCCGAGTAGATCTAACCAGTTGCGGGTGTTGCGTCCTTCGGTAAAGGTGGTAACGGGGAGGGTGCTTTGGCCGCTGTCGGCGATCGCCAAATTCTGAAACACGCGATCGCGAATTAACCCTGGATCGCGTCCGGGAGGAACCGTCAGCACAATGCGACAACGAGAGTCTGCACGGGTGGTTACACAAACCGTATCATAACCATTTTCAAAACCGGTTTGCAATTCCAGCAGGCCATCGGCCCGATAAAATTCCAGTCGTCTGCTAATTTCTGCACAGCGACGCTCCGGTGTCCATCCTCCTCCGAGTTCGATGGGAGTTGCCCAAGCATAGGCTTGACTGGGTTGGCTACTGGGGTGATACATTACCGTCGGCTGTCCCTGCTGGGTTTCGCAGGTAAACCGGGGTTTAGTTTCTACTGGAATACCTTCAGTAGGAGCAGTAGAAGAGGGTTCCGAGGGAGCTGGCCGAGTATCCACAGGAAAATTATGGGGCCAGGTTTGGGCCAGACTCGGAGAGGTCACGGCCAGGGCTGTAAAACTTAGAAGTAAGCTCAGATAAGGTTTCATAATTTGAAGCGTATTTGAATAACAACTTAACTCAGTAATGACGAGAGGCGATCGCTCTTAGGTTCCTGATTTTGGATCATTTAGAATTACCATATAAATCGCCAGTTTCCTAAAAAATCAGATTTATCACTTTAGTCCGGACGGTTATCAAGAAGTGTCAAACAGTCGCTGGTTTCGCGATCGCGATCTGAACGCTCTGATTCCGGTGTATATTGAGCGCGGCTGGGAAATGGGTTCGAGTGTGGCAATGCGAGAATTTGAAGATGCGCTGCGATCGCGAACTTAGTCTATTCAACAAGGCAATAATATTATGCTATAGTTTCGTTTTCGCTAAAAAATATTAGCCAGGGGATAAGAAATGATGGCTGTATCTTCGGTCATAATCCTCAGATCGCGTTCTAATGATTGACAAAGTAAAAGGCGATCGAATGGGTCTTTGTGTAAAGGAGGTAACTTCGCTAATTGAGCTACCGTTGTTTCGCGAATTGATAAACTGGCAATCTGGTGTTGTTCGCGTTGTTTAGGAAGGTAAATCTCCGGCGATTCTGGTAGAGGCAATTTTCCGAGTTGATATTTAACCATTGCTTCCCATACGGAAACGACGCTGAGGTAAACTTGGTTATCTGGATTGCTAATTCCGTTACGAAATCTCTCATCTAGTCGGCGGTTATTCGTAATCAACCACAGAAATATATGAGTGTCTAAGAGAATTTTCATGTATTGTAAAATAAGTCAACAATCTCGTCAGGAAGGGGATCGTTGAAATCATCGGGTACAACAAATTCACCTTCGCACAAACCAATAGGACGAGGCTCTTTTTGAGATGGATTGGTTGATATTGGTTTGATTTCAGCAATTGGGCGATCGGCTTGAGTTATGATTAACTGGTTCCCTTCTTCAATTAACTTGATAAATTCTGATAAATTTTGTTGAATATCATTTATATTGAGGGTAATCATAGCATTTTTTAGTTAAAGTCACCCTGATGGTAGCATAGATGAAGATCGATTATATCTCATTTTCAATGGATGCCACAGTGCGATCGCCATTTTCCTAAAAAACCAGATCTTTCAGCCAACTTAAAATACTCACGCCAAAGAAAATAATCCCCACGGAAACCGTTGCTCCGGCTAGAGACAGTCCGAGTCCGGCTAAACTGATAAAGCCGTCATCCTCAGATAAGCCAAAGCCGATGACAAAAATGGCGATCGCCGGTAAAGTATTCGTTCCGGGAATCGGAATCATCATCGACATCGACATCAGGGCGATCGCCACTCCCAACACCACTCGACCCGGTAAACTCGTACACACCGCACTCAGGCGAGGTTTAGTTAACCCCTCAATCTTCTGAAGCCAGGGAATCCCCGCATCTAGAACCCCTTGAACCTTGTTGAGCGGCATTTTTCCATGCAAAACTCGTTTCGGAAACCAAGGCTGCTTCGCGCCCCAAATAAGCTGTATTGCCAGTAAAAACATCACAATCCCAAACGGAATCGAATACCCCGGTGCAGGGATGGGTAAGGCAGATGGCAAAGACAACAACACAAACAAAAAACCAAAAACCCGCTCTCCTGCCAGTTCCAGCATTTCTGCTAAAGTCACCTCAGAAGAGCGGTTTTCTTGCCAAAAATAACGTTTAAATTCGACCGAAAGTTGAGCCATAAACGGGGAACAGAGTAAAGGGTGGAGTTTAGATCAGTCCCATCCTAACCTAAACTCTACCCTAACAATCTTAAGTTCCGACCGTCCAGCTATTCATGTATTCCACTTGCTCGTCGGTCAGGGTATCAATCTGAATACCCATAGCGGCCAACTTCAAGCGAGCAATTTCATGGTCAACTTCTTGGGGAATGGAATGCATACCCGGTTCGAGTTTACCGTGGTTTTTCACCAGGTATTCACAAGCCATAGCTTGGTTAGCGAAACTCATATCCATTACGGCGCTGGGGTGTCCTTCAGCCGCAGCCAAGTTAATTAAACGACCTTCGCCCAGAACCACCACAGATTTACCGCTTGGCAGCACATATTGTTGAGTGAAGGGGCGCACGTCCTTAACTTCCGTGGCCATTTTACCCAAGCTGTCTAGGTCAATTTCGATGTCGAAGTGACCGGAGTTACAAACCATGGCTCCGTCTTTCATCACTTCAAAATGCTCTTTGCGGATCACATGCTTATTCCCGGTGACGGTAATAAACAGGTCGGCTTGGGGAGCAGCTTCGGCCATGGGCATAACCCGGAAACCGTCCATGGTGGCTTCAATGGCGCGAACGGAGTCTACTTCGGTAACGATGACATTTGCACCGAGACCGCGTGCCCGCAGTGCTGCACCTTTACCGCACCAGCCATAACCAACGACTACCGCGTTTTTACCGGCTAAGAGGACATTAGTAGCGCGGATGATACCATCCAGGGTAGATTGACCGGTTCCATAGCGGTTATCGAAGAAGTGCTTGGTGTCCGCATCATTGACGTTCATTGCGGGGAAGGTAAGAACCCCATCCTTGAACATGGCTTTCAAGCGCACGATACCGGTGGTAGTTTCTTCGGTTGTGCCAATGATTTCGGGAACTTGTTCTTGACGTTCCTTGACCAGTTCAGCAACCACGTCACTACCATCATCAATAATGATTTGGGGATGGTGGTCTAGGGCGACTTGCACATGGCGTTTGTAGGTTGGGGTGTCTTCTCCTTTGAGGGCATAAACCCGAATACCATAGTCTTTAACTAAGCAAGCGGCAACATCATCTTGGGTAGAGAGGGGGTTACTTGCAATTAAAATCGCGTCAGCACCTGCTGCTTGAAGGGCGATCGCCAAATTCGCGGTTTCAGTGGTAACGTGACAGCAGGCAACTAGCCGAATTCCGTCTAAGGGTTTTTCTTTGGCAAACCGTTCCCGAATTTGCTTGAGAACTGGCATTTCCCGTCCTGCCCATTCAATGCGCTGTTTGCCTAAAGGGGCTAAGGAAATGTCTTTGATGTCGTAATTGAGCTTTTCGGCTATTGCAGTCATAAGATCTACTGAAGATAATTGGTTCACAAGTGTTAGGTGGGCATCATTGACCTGAGACTGATGGCAAGCATTTACAAGCATACAGTTCTGGGTCTGAGTTTTTACCACCCATACCTCGACTGACCGTTCAAGATGAGGTCTTGCTCAGGATTGTGATGTTGCGAGTCTTGTCTTTAGGATTACTGAAGTACAAGGCGCAAATTTCCCATAGAATAGTTTATCATCTCGATTGACCAACCACAGATCTTTTTTCTGAGGTGTCTTGTTCTTCAGTGTGGTGTTTACCTTTTCCGGATCGGGTGAGGGTTGAGGGTTAAGCTCAGGTTATGGAATTGCAAATCAAAGCGTATCGGCGTTGGTTATTTGTGAGTTTGATGGGGATTATTCCTTTGGGAATGGCGACGAAGTTTTATCGCGGTTGGGGAGAAGGGTGGATTAATGATTATGCTGGCGGTATTCTCTATGAAATTTTGTGGATGATTTTAGTTACCTTAGCTTGGCCAAGATTAAAGCTTTGGAAAGTGGCGATCGCCGTTTTTCTGTTCACCTGTTTTCTGGAAGTCCTGCAACTGTGGCATCCTCCCCTACTGCAAGCGATGCGATCGACCTTGTTGGGTAAACTGATCCTAGGAACAACCTTTGTGTGGTGGGATTTTCCTCATTATGCGATCGGCTGCTTTCTAGGTTGGTTCGGTTTACATGAGCTGCAAAAATCCTTAAAGCCTCCCCATTAGAAAATTTCCCATCATAGAGCGAAGCGCTATAAGCCTTCAATTTCAGCATCTTTGTACCATTCTTCCAGTTGTTGTTGTTGGGTACGACGGGAGGGACGGCGATATTTTTTTGTATTCAGCTTAGGTTCATAACTATTATCACCTTTGCGCTTCAGGGTAGACTCCGGATCGCTTTGGCGATCGCGCTGTTCTTGACGGGCGATCGCCTCTTCCAAAAACATCAGATAATGGTCGTAGCGCTCCCACTCTCCCCGAATCCCACACTCTGGTTCATCCCGGTGTAAACAGTCACTAAACTGACAAGTCTCGACCTTCATCAGACCCCGCACTTCGGGAAAATAGTGGCCTAACTGTTCCGGGGGATAATCGACATCTGGCTGATTAAATCCCGGTGTATCCGCCAACAGTCCCCCACCCGGTAACTTAAACAACTCCACATGACGGGTGGTGTGTCGTCCCTTTTGCAGTTTCCCGGACACTTTGCCAACTCGTAAATGAGCATCAGGAATCAGAGCATTAATTAAACTCGATTTTCCCACCCCAGAGGGCCCGGCAACGATGGTGACTCGTTGGGCCAACTGCTGCGACAGTTCAGTTAATCCCTGGCCACTAACCACGCTAATAAACAGAGGCACATAACCCCATTGTCCTAACCGGTGATGCCATTGCTCTTGCCACTGAGTCGAAACCAGGTCACTTTTATTCAAACAGAGACACACCTTCAGTTCAGTCGATTCCCCTTTGACTAAGAATCGGCTCAGTTGGTAGGGTTCGAGGGCCGGTCGATCGACGGAAAAGACCAGTAATATTTGATCGGCATTGGCCACAGGCGGCCGAGATAACTCCGTGGTGCGGGGATAAACTTCGGCGATCGCCCCCCGCAAACCCGACCAATCTGGATCTTCCACCCGCACGCGATCGCCCACCATCACCCGTTGACCAATCTTCTTCAGTCGCGATCTTCGGGTACAGAGCAAAGGAGTCTCATCCTGATCATCAAGCTGAACCTGATAGAAATTCGCTTGAACCGCTAACACCGTACCCACCCAAACCTGATTCATGGTGAAGGCGAGTTCTCCGTTTCCGGTCTCCGGACTTGGAGTCTAAAAAATGGCTCATCCTTGCCCTCGCTAAATTCTTCTAGTCCCTCAATGGGATAGCCTGCCATTTTCAGACTATCCGGAACCTGCTCAATGGGTTCGCCTGCATCTAACCAGACTTCCAACAGGGAACCCGGAGCCATTTTTTCCAGTTGGAGCTTAGTACGCACAAAATTGAGAGGGCAAGGCGTACCCCGTAAATCCAGTTGAGTGTCAGGAGTACCTAAATTCATCTGGGGACTCATTTATTAAAAATCCCCCCAAAAAATCCACCCCCCTTATCTTGGCGATCGCCCCGTAAGCGCTCCAACTCCTTCAAATGCTCCTTCTCCTCAGCATTCAACTGTTTCGGATTCGGAATATCCACCGCCACCGTAATCAAATGATCCCCTCGGCTGACCGGATTTCCCAATCGAGGAACCCCTCGATTTTCCAGAGTTAACACCGTACTCGGTTGCGTTCCTGGCGGAATCGTCAACTCTTCCGTACCATCCACCGTTTTTACCTGCACACGAGAGCCAAGAATTGCCTGTAAATAACTCACCTTAATTTCCGACAGTACATTAATACCATCCCGCCGGAAATCCGCATCCTCATTCACAAACAAATACACATACAAATCGCCTGGAGGGCCACCCTGCTGTCCCGAATCTCCCTCATTAGAGACCCGCAACCGAGTGCCATTATCTACCCCTGCTGGGATATTAATCTTCAATTTCTTCGTAACCTGCTTATTTCCACTGCCTCCACAATCATTACACTTATCCTGAATCACCTGTCCTTGACCATTACAAGCCGGACACACAGACACCTGAGTGAAACTTCCAAAAGGCGTGCGGGTTGCTCGGCGGATTTGTCCTGAACCGCCACAGGTTTGACAAGTCACGGGTTTGGTTCCCGGTTTAGCGCCCGAACCGCCACAGGTTTTACACCCTTCTAAGTGATTAATCCGAATCTCTTTTTCACCACCAAAAATAGCTTCCTTGAAGTCCAACTTCAAATCCAATCGTAAATCATCACCTCGGACTGGGCCCCGTCGTCTTGCACCTTGGGTTCCCATGCCACCTCCAGCAAAGCCACTGAAGAAGCTCTCAAAAATATCTGCAAAACCACCCATATCGCCAAAGTCCCCAAAACCAGGGCCTCCAGCTCCGCCACTGACTCCTGCTTCACCAAAGCGGTCATATCGAGCTTTCATCTCTGGTTCAGAGAGGACTTCATAAGCTCGGTTAATTTCTTTGAACTTATCTTCAGCTCCCGGTTCTTTATTAACATCCGGGTGATATTTTCGCGCCAACCTGCGGTAGGCTCGCTTGATTTCTTCTTTGTCTGCTTCGCGGGAAACACCGAGAATTTCATAGTAGTCGGCCATAGGGCGCTCTGTCTTTCAGGGATCTCTCAACAAGTGGGCATATAGAACTGCACATTATTATAGCGGTCTCTTGGGGAGGGAGACAGCTTAGTTTGACTTGAAGTTTTGACTATGGGGGTAAAACTTTGCAGGATTTACTCAATTTCTTCATAGTCAGCCGAAACGGTTTCGTCTTCCTCATCAAAGCTAAAATCTTCTTCCTCCTGAGCTGATTCTACTGGACTTTGAACGGTGGCTGCTCCGGAATCAATCACTGTTTCCCCTTGGCTAAAGTCATCAGTCGAACCTGAATCGGCATATACCGATGAGCCAATGGTAAATAGGATTTGTTGCAGCCCATGCATTTGTTCTTTGACCGCTTCCACGGTGGTGTCTGAAGCGCCTAAACTGGCCCGAAGTTGCTCAATGCGGCCTTGGGCTTCCACTTTCAGGTCTTCTGGAATTACGTCTTGATTTTGCTCTAATGTGGAATAGTAACTTTGGAATAGCCCTTCAGCTTGGTTTTTCAGTTCCGCTAATTGACGGCGTGTCCGGTCAGATTCGGAATAAACTTCCGCTTCCTGCCGCATTTTCTCGACTTCTGACTGACTTAAACCGCCGGTATTGGTAATTTCGATGCTTTGTTCGCGTCCCGTACCTTTATCCCGTGCGGATACCTTGAGGATACCATTGGCATCAATTTCAAAGGAGACTTCAATTTGAGGTACACCTCTGGGGGCGGGGGGAATGCCGGTGAGCTGGAATTTTCCTAGGCTCTTATTATCGGCAACCATGGCCCGTTCCCCTTGTAGCACATGGATTTCTACGCAAGTTTGGCCATCGGTGGCGGTGGAGAAGATTTGGGTTTTGCTGGTGGGAATGGTCGTATTGCGTTCGATGATTTTGGTGAAGACTTCACCGAGGGTTTCGATCCCTAGGGATAGGGGGGTGACATCGAGTAGCAACAGGTCTTTGATTTCGCCCCCCATTACCCCGCCTTGGATGGCAGCACCGAGGGCTACGGCTTCATCGGGGTTGACGGAGCGATCGGGTTTTTTGCCGTCGAAGTATTGGCAAAGGGCTTCTTGAACGGCGGGGATGCGAGTGGAACCACCAACTAAGATGATCCGGTCAATATCGTCTTTGGTTTTATCCCCGTCTTTGAGGGCTTGCTCAACCGGTTCTAAGGTTCCTCGAACCATATCTTGGGCTAATTCTTCAAATTGAGAGCGACTTAGCTCCATTTCTAGATGTTTGGGCCCGGTTTCATCGGCGGTGATAAAGGGGAGATTGATGGAGGTGGCCGTCATGTTGGAGAGTTCAATTTTGGCTTTTTCAGCCGCTTCTCGCAACCGTTGCAGGGCCATTTTGTCTACGGAGAGATCGATGCCTTCTTGGTCTTTGAATTCGTCAATCATCCAGGTGACGATGCAGTTATCGAAGTCGTCGCCTCCGAGATGGTTGTTGCCGGAGGTGGCGACGACTTCAAAGATGCCATCGCCGAGTTGGAGGATGGAGACATCGAAGGTTCCGCCACCGAGGTCAAAGACGAGGATCAGTTGTTCTTGGTCTTGTTTGTCGAGACCGTAGGAGAGGGCGGCGGCGGTGGGTTCGTTGATAATCCGTTGAACTTCTAGGCCGGCGATGTTGCCTGCGTCTTTGGTGGCTTGCCGTTGAGCGTCGGTAAAGTAGGCGGGAACGGTAATGACGGCTTCGGTAACGGGTTCTCCTAGGTAGTTTTCCGCGTCCTGTTTGAGTTTTTGCAGGATCATGGCGGAAATTTCTTGGGGGGTGTAGTTGCGCCCGCGCACTTGCACATCGACGGTGTTATCGCGACCCTGGATACATTTGTAGGGGACGCGGGAGCGCTCCCTTTCGGTGTCGTCCCAGCGTCTACCGATGAACCGTTTGATGCTATAGATGGTGTTTTCGGCGTTGGTGACAGCTTGCCGTTTGGCCAGTTGACCAATGAGGCGATCGCCAGCTTTGCCAAAGCCGACCATACTGGGAGTGGTTCTGCCGCCTTCTGCATTGGAGATGACGACGGGTTGACCTCCCTCTAATACCGATACACAACTATTAGTTGTGCCTAAATCAATCCCAATAACTTTTCCCATTTTAGCTGCCAGATGTTGAGGTTAATAACGGGTAATGGGTGAGCAGTAAGGGGTAAGGATTCAAGCTCGATAGTGACCTGAAGTTGGTAGAATTACCCTTTACTTTACCGAATTACCGTTGAGTTTTTAGATCACGGTTTTAGCTCTCAGTGTTTTCCGCTTCGGGTTCACTGCTGGGTTCGCTGGCTTCTTCCTCCACGGGGGGTTCTGGTTCGGCCTCTTCTTCTGGAGCTGATGCTACTTTTACCATGGCATGGCGTAAGACGCGATCATTGAGCAGATAGCCTCGCATGAGTTCTTCGGTTACTGTCCCTTCTGGGTATTCTGAGGTTGCTTCTCTCATGACGGCTTCATGGAGATTGGGATCGAATTCTTTGCCTTCTGCTCGCATGGGGGAAACGCCGATGCGCTTGAGACAATCGACTAATTGTTTGTAGACACTTTGATAACTTTTGTGAATGGTCATTTCCCCTTCGTTTTGGGGTTTGATATGCGATCGCGCTCGTTCAAAGTTATCGACTACAGGCAGTAATTCTTGTAGGGTCTTACACTTGGTCTGATCTTCTAAGTCCCCTTTTTCTTTCTGCGTCCGTTTGCGAAAGTTATCAAAATCCGCACCTAAACGTTGGTATTGAGCTTTAACTTCATCGTAACTCTGTTTCAAGGTTGCCAATTCAGATTCTTTACTGGCTAAGACTTCTGCTAGTAAGGCCGCTTGGGCAACGTCGGCTTCATGGGCAACCGGATCGGGAGTCGGTGAAGGGGCCGAAGTTGCGTCTTGGGTGGCTTGAGCTGCTTCGTCTTCCACGACTTCAACTGGATCTGCGTCCTTCTCCATGCGATCGCTGGGAATGCGATCTCTGGGAGTTTCTAGATCGACACCAGAAGCATTGGCTTCTTGTTCTGCCTGATGCAAGGGGTCTTCGGGGGTAGGACTCTGAGGATTTTCTACTGGCTTGGACTCATCCATCATTGGGGGTCACCTAATCTGATTCGCTATATCTACAATCATTTCACTCCGCTAAAGGCTCTGGATCTTCACCCATCACGGTAGCTCTAGTTTTTTAGCTTATCCTGTCTTTTGACGGTTTGACGGGAGGATGGCATAAAATTTTGGCTTAAGTTTTGTTCCAGATGTCGGTCTTTATCTGGTCGTTTCCTTTCACCATTGGCTAACATGCATAATAGTAGCATGGAAGGATTAGCTGCAAGCGCTCTCTAGGCTACTGCTAAACCAGGAGCTAGTTTCTTCCGAGGATATCTAAATTAATTCATATTAGAGGAGATCTTCACCCCTTATGACAAAATCGCCCATGCAACGCCGACAGCAGTCTAAAGCCTTGATTGCTGTGGCTAATAATCTCTCTCCCTTTGGCAATAAACTGGTTCAGTCTGGGTTTATTGAACGAGATGAGATGGAAAAGGCTCTGGTGGAAAGCCGGAAAAGTAAGCGATCGCTTACTGATGTACTTGAACAACTCACCGGTAAGCAACTTTCCCCAGACCTGATTCGCCAGTACAAAAAGCAGCAACTTTTTGAACTCAAAATTCTATACGGTGTCGATTCCCTCGATCCGGAAATTAATGAAATTGATACAAATCAAGTCAGTGAACTCATTGATACCTTGATTCCGTTGGATCTCTGTCGCCGTTACCAACTGGTTCCCCTGTCAAAAAATGATGCGAATCCTCCAGCCGTATTGGTGGCCTTGGTTGACCCCGATAACTTAGCGGCTCAGGATGACCTCAATCGCGTCTTGCGTCCCCAGGGGCTAACCATGAACCGGATGGTGATCACCACAGAAGATTTTCAGGCGATTATCTCCAAGTATCTAGACGAACAAGTTAAAAAAGCACCCGATCCGAAAAAGGTAGAGATAGGCGAAATTGATATTAGTCAATTTGGTGGGGGCGATGAGCTTGGAGAGGCACAGGATGATGATGATGCTAACCTGGATGATGCCTTGGGACAGGCTGAAAGCGCCCCAGTGATTAAGGCCGTTAACCAAATTCTGGCGAAAGCGTTATCTGAGGGAGTCTCCGATATTCATGTGGAACCCCAAGAAAATGACATGCGGGTTCGATTTCGTAAGGATGGGGTCTTGCAACAGCCTTTTCCTCCCTTCCCGAAAAAAATTGTTCCCGCCATCACGTCCCGGTTTAAAATTATCTCGGATCTCGATATTGCCGAACGACGCAAACCCCAAGATGGTCGGATTCGCCGGGTTTTCCAAGGACGCAAGGTAGACTTTCGGGTAAATACCCTGCCAGCCCGTTATGGTGAAAAAATTGTACTGCGGATCTTGGATAACTCCTCGACGCAGTTGGGTTTGGATAAATTAATTACCGATCCAGAAACCCTGGAAATGGTGCGGGAGATGGCTTCTCGCCCCTTTGGACTGATTCTGGTGACGGGGCCCACGGGTTCGGGGAAATCGACGACCTTGTATTCAATCTTAGCTGAACGGAACGATCCAGGTATCAATATCTCCACGGCTGAAGACCCGATTGAATATGCCCTGCCAGGAATTAACCAGGTGCAGGTGATTCGGGAAAAAAATATGGACTTTTCCTCCATTCTGCGGGCGTTCTTGCGGCAAGACCCGGATGTGATTCTGGTGGGGGAAACGCGGGATAAGGAGACGGCAAAAACGGCGATTGAAGCGGCGCTCACGGGACACTTGGTATTGACGACCTTGCATACCAATGATGCATCAGGTGCGATCGCCCGCTTAGATGAAATGGGCGTAGAACCCTTCATGGTCTCTGGGGCGCTCCTAGGAGTCGTTGCCCAACGGCTGATGCGACGAGTTTGTAGTGAATGTCGCATTCCCTATACCCCCGCTCCAGAGGAACTCTCTCGCTTTGGATTATCGGCTGCCAAAGAAGGAAACTTAACCCTTTATAAAGCCAACACCATCGCCCCCGATGAACGGGCAGCCCTGAAAGAAAAAGGAGAACTCTGTCCGAAATGTAACGGTGTGGGCTACAAAGGACGCTGTGGGGTCTATGAACTGCTGCGGATTACTGAAAATCTACAAGTCCTGATTAACCAAGGCGCACCCACCGAACGGATTAAAGAAGCAGCCGTGGAAGAAGGCATGGTTACCCTGTTAGCCTACAGCTTAAACCTGGTGCGGGAAGGATCGACTACCCTGGAAGAAGTAGAGCGGGTAACCTTTACCGATAGTGGTTTAGAGGCAGAACTCAAGGCCAAACGAAAAGTGGGCTTGACCTGTCGCGTCTGTGGAGCGGGTCTCCAGCAAGAATGGATCGATTGCCCCTATTGTATGACCCCTAGATTTAGTGATTAATATCACCTTTTTCTATCTAGATGTATTGGTTTTAAATGGATTAACTGTTGTGTAACTGATTGGAGGAGAAACCCCTATGGACTACATGATCGAAGATGTGATGGAATCCTTGGTTGAACAAGGAGGATCGGATATGCACATTCAAGCCGGTGCGCCGATCTATTTTCGCCTCAGTGGTAAATTAACCCCCCAGCCCCAGTTTGGGGAAATGCTTGACCCTCAAGATTGTCAGCGCCTGATCTTTGGGATGCTTAACAATAACCAGCGTAAAGATCTAGAACAAAACTGGGAATTGGACTGCGCTTATGGGGTCAAAGGACTCTCTCGCTTCCGGGTGAATGTGTATCGGGAACGGGGGTGTTATGCGGCTTGCTTGCGAGCCTTGGCTTCTAAAATTCCTAACTTTGAGAAGTTAGGAGTTCCGGAAATCATGCGGGAAATGTCCGAGCGTCCACGGGGAATGGTCTTAGTTACCGGACAAACCGGGTCGGGTAAAACGACAACCATGGCGGCGATTCTGGACTTGATTAATCGCACTCGTGCAGAACATATTCTGACGGTGGAAGACCCAATTGAGTATGTTTTCCCCAATATTAAAAGTTTGTTTCACCAACGGCAACGGGGAGAAGATACCAAGAGCTTCTCTAATGCTTTGAAAGCGGCTCTGCGGGAAGATCCGGATATCATTCTAGTCGGGGAAATGCGGGACTTGGAAACCATTGGTCTGGCGGTATCGGCGGCGGAAACGGGTCACTTGGTCTTTGGAACCATGCACACGAATAATGCCGCAGGAACCATTGACCGACTGCTCGATGTGTTCCCTCCCATTCAACAGCCCCAAATTCGGGCGCAAATGTCTGGCTCTATGGTGGGGGTTTGTTCCCAAAACTTGGTTCAGAAAATTGGTGGCGGACGCTGTGCAGCTCAGGAGATTATGGTGAATACGCCAGCTATTGCCAACTTGATTCGGGAAGGAAAAACCACTCAAATTTACTCCGCGATTCAAACCGGTGGGAAAATGGGAATGCAGACGATGGAGATGGCCTTGGCGAAATTGGTCAATGATGGCAAAGTCTCCTATGAAGATGCGATCGGTAAATGCAATAAGGTCGATGAGTTGATGCGTCTGGTTCAACCTGCCAAGCAAAAACTGTAAACTTAACCCACTTAACCCATTTACTCACCCCAATTATTTGATGAAGTAATGAACCATGCCTAACTTTGTTGCTGATGTTCGAGATTCCATGGGAAATGCCAAGCGAGAAACCGTTAAAGCGGACTCCCTTGGTGCAGCTCGTGCTGAGTTACTCAGTCGAGGCTTAGAGGTAGGCACAGTCAAAAAAGCACCCCTGTTTGACTTTGCCAACATTGACATGGACGAGCTAAATGAAAACTTTGCGGCGGCGACTGCTAGTGTCACTGTAAAAGATAAAGCCATCTTTTCTCGCCAGTTTGCTGCGATGGTTAATGCTGGGGTGGGAATGGTGCGCTGTCTAGGGGTTTTAACTGAACAGTGTGAAAATCCTAAACTGAAGAAAGCGCTCAAAGCAATTTCGGCAGAAGTGCAAGAGGGGTCAAGTTTATCTGAGTCAATGGGTAAACACCCGGATTGTTATGATGACCTGTATGTAGCGATGGTTTCAGCCGGAGAAGTTGGGGGGGTACTCGATGATGTACTCAACCGTCTCGCGAAGTTGCTGGAAGATTCGGCCAGACTGGAAAACCAAATTAAATCAGCCATGTCTTATCCCACTACGGTGGGGACTTTGGCGGTGATTATTTTCGTTGCCTTAACGGTGTTTCTGATTCCCACTTTTGCTGATATCTTTGCTGATATTGGGGTAGAGTTACCCCTGTTTACCCAAATGATGCTGAAAATTAGTGGGTTTTTGACAAATTTCCAGCAATCAGTTCCTGTTGTAGTGGTGTTGATTGTTCTCAAGTTTGTCTACGATCGCTGGTACAAAACCCCTCAAGGTAAGAAAATCATGGATAAACAGTTCCTGAAAGTGCCTTTGTTTGGGGATTTGATTAAAAAAACGGCAACGGCTCGGTTTTGCCGGACTTTCGGAACCCTATCCCGTGCAGGGGTTCCCATTCTTACTTCTTTGGAAATTGTCCGGGATACGTCTGGAAATCAGACGATTGCGGATGCGGTAGAAGCTTCCCGCCAAGAAATCCAAGGAGGGGGGATGATTAGCGCGGCTCTTGACCGGTATCAAGTTTTTCCTGCCCTGGCGATTTCGATGATTAGTATTGGGGAAGAAACAGGACAAATTGACCAGATGCTGATGAAGGTGGCTGACTTCTATGAAGATGAGGTAGAACAAGCGGTAAAAGGGTTAACCAGTATGCTCGAACCGGTGATGATTGTGGTCATCGGGGGTATGGTGGGTTCGATTTTGCTGGCGATGTACCTGCCGATGTTTAAGGTGTTTGAGACCATGTAACCTCTGGAAGGATAACGGAGAAGGTAATCTGATCGGGGATTGATTCTCCGTTTCTGGCTATGCTGAATTCTTAAGTTAAGACTATGACGATCAAAAAATCCCATTATGAAGCGCTATTAGCAGAATACAGTAATCTGAAGTCGGCGATCGCCTTATTGCGCCAATATCGCCCCTATGTGGAATTTCTGCCCAGTCTGAGACGACCTGAAGAAAGCTTAATTTCTATCCCCTTACCCATTGTGGACTTAAAACCGAGGGAAATCATCTCTGAAGGGATTCATCAGCCTCCGGTTGGATTAACCCGGCTCCCCTGCGATCTAGGTTTCTTAATGTGCGATCCAGAGTGGAAAATTAAAACTGGAGTTGAAATTTTTGTCTTTATTCATCGGCCGGGTGAAGATGTGTCTGATCTCTTGGGACGATGGCGACAAACTCAAGTTTGGTTAGATGGAGATTATCAGTGGGTGATGCCTCGAAATTATTCTCATATCATTAGCGAAGGTTCCGAGAAAATTTTGCCCATTTTTATTCTCTTTCCAGAAACTCCCGAACGGATCAAACGTGGATTAGAGGGTGCTGGATTACCGTTTTTAATCCAAAATCCTTCCCTCATATTGGAAGAAGACTTCAAATATATGGAACTCGAAAATTTAGATGCTCAGTCTTATGATATATAGAGAATTATTCAATAATTTTCTGCAAAATGGGAAAATAATCTTCTCCAGGAGAAATAATGGTAATATTAGAGGGAATTTTTTGGGGTGGTTTCCGTTGAGCTAGGAGTAAATGGTTGCAGCTTTGAAGCAGCATTAAATTCAATCCCCAGTCATCTCCGGTTCCTCTAAAATCTGTTCGCAAGCCGATCGCGGGTATTTTCTTGGCGTAAGCATATCCAACTTCAAAACAAGTCCCAGAATCTGCGTCTGCACCATCTAATATCACTAAGACGAGATGGGCGCGATCGAGTCCATATAAACAACGCTTAAATATTTCTTCAGTTTGAGTCAGGTTTTTTGCTTCTTCTTGGGGTAAAAAAACAGTGTTGCCAGCAGACTGTAACCGTTGGGCTAACTTAGTATTAAATTCTTGCTCGGCTTGTGTAAATAAGGGAGCCGCTAGGTAAATCCAAGAGAGTTCATTAAGCATAAATGACGAGTTAGATAAGTATCCAATTATAGGGTAGTTTATCATTATTGAAGCGGATCGGATGCTATTTTCGTGCGATCCTGAATTAGAATGAGGGGACGGACGAACAAGTAAAGGGCTATGGTGGTTACTGCATATTCATAAATAAAGTAATCAACCATTTGAGAGGATAAGAATAGAATAAAGGGGATAAAGTGAAGTAGGGTTTGATGGCCTTGAATTGCTATTTTCAGGACTATCCCTAAAGTCAATAGGAAGAAAAAAACACCGACGATGCCTAGTTCAACCCAGATACTCAAGAAGAGGTTGTGGGTATTAAAGCGAGAGTGACCATAGATTTGACGGCAAAAGACTTCTTGAAATACACCAACTCCTACCCCAGAAATGGGATGTTCTAAGGCGGTTTTAGTGGCTTGTTTCCATAAAATTAATCGGTCATCTATGGAGCTATGGGGGATGGGTGGGGGAGAAAGAATCGCTGAGTTTGCGGATGGCAGGGAAGAAGTCTGGGCAATGGCGGCTTGAGGGGCACTTAGATTCGCCCAGATTTGGGGAACAAGACGCTCAGAGGAGGGTTGAATGACGAGTAAACAAATAATGAAAAATAGGAAAATATGGGTGACTAATCGAACTGAAATTTGGTGAGTGATCTGAACCAAAACAAATCCAATGAACAAGACGAGCCAGCCATTACGACTTCCGGATAAGGCGATGAGGATAATGAAGGGATATACCCAATACTGCCGAGGCAGATAGGAGCGATCGCGATTCCATAACAAGGTGATGATAGCACTGATGGCCATTAGCACGCCAAAGGGATTGGGATTTTGTATGATGGAGCGGATACGGGGATAGGAGTCTGGGTAGCTCAACAGGTTAATGAGTCCATTATTGGGAAAGGTTTGCTCTAGAAATCCTCCGATACCAATGATCATCAGTAGCGATAAAACAATTTTATCCGCAGTTGAGATCTGGAGTTTTGACCCCAGCAAAGCGACTAAAGCACATAACACGATTCCATAAATTGAGTATTTTAAGGTATAGTGGATGGCGATCGCCCTCCAATCACTACAGAAGGCAGAAATCCATATCCAACTATAGAAAAGGCTTAGTATTATCCCTAACTGGGGATAGCACTGGACTACTCGTATAAAAGACTGTCTATTGTAGAGAATGGCAGCTAATCCAATGGTTCCCATGAGGATAAAATGAATACCAATCCCCAGACCCGGAATTTTAAGGCGTGACAGGAGAGAGGAGATCAACAGGAGAAGCAGGAATCCTTGATTGAGGTTAACCGAAGAGGGTTTCATGACTTCATAGACCTTGCAAAGACAGTAAGCTATTGAGTTGATGGCGAAATTGGTCAGGACTGTAGGTTTGTATCACATAATTCCGGAGCGCTTCAGGTTCATAGAATCGAGGGTTGGGGTGTTTTTTTTGTAAAATTTGGTAAAGAGTATCGGCGATCGCCTCCACATCTTCGGGATCGACTAAACTACCCCATTCCCCTCCCGCTAAGGGATCGATCGCCCCATCCTGATTTCCTCCTAATGCGGGTTTTCCGCAAGCCATTGCTTCTAAATAGACAATTCCAAATCCTTCCCCTTGACTGGGCAGAGCAAAGACATCGCAGAGATTATAATGGTCGCAGAGTTCTTCATCGGGAATTAAACCCGTTAGAGTTACGGATGAACTCAGATCGAGGGCATCAATTTTAGCCTCAATCCAGGGGCGATCGTCCCCTTTTCCCACCAACACATAATGAATATTGGGAATTCTTTGGCGCAGTAGCACCAGAGCATCTAAGAGGATGCCATACCCTTTATAGCGAGCGGAACGTCCGAGACGACTAACGGTTAAAATAACGGGCTGCTCTGGAGAGAGTCCATAGCGTTCGAGTAAATACTGGGGTTTAGGTTTAATCTCAAATCGTCCCGGATCAAACGTATTGGGTAAGACGACAACCTGTTCTGTTCTGAGATCCTGTTCTTTCAAAAGACGCGATCGCGTATACTCACTCACCGCTACCACGCGATCGGCATGATACAGAGCTTTCTGTAATCCAGGTTCCGAGATCTCCCAAACCTCAGTGCCATGAGCCACAACCCAATAGGGAATCCCCAACCACCGCTTAATCCAATGGAAGACCACACTGTAGTTCACATGGGTACAAATCATAAGCTGGGGAGGCTTTTGTAAACTCAGTTTCAGCAAGGTGAAGGCCAAAAGTAGGCTTTGCACCCAGCGAGGAAAGTAGCCAAAACCCCAAAATCGAGTTTGAGGGAGAAAACTATGGGATGGGGGAATCTCTCGATCGTATTTGAGCAACACATCATAGTGGCCTTGGGGGTAGAGCTGTTGCCAAGCCTGGAGTAGAAAGGCTGAATAAACTTGGATTCCGCCTTTGAAGCCAAACATATTGGGAAAAACGAGTAAAAATTGAAGAGTCATTGTCAAGTCTGAGTGTAGTGACAACAGGAGACAGGGTTCACCGATAGGCTGCTCAACTTAGGGTTTTTGCCTATAGGGTTACTTCTTAGAATTCACCTAATTTGTGCAAATTCTCGGAAATAGTTACATTACTTTACCGAGAAAATAACCTACAATAGGGTCGTATTCGCCAATTGAGTAAGGATAAAACACCATGTCAGTTATCGCCGTCATCGATTACGATATGGGTAACTTGCACTCGGTCTGTAAAGGTTTGGAAAAAGCCGGTGCAACCCCCAAAGTAACCGACCTGGCCACAGAAATCCAGCAAGCAGACGCTGTGGTTTTGCCAGGGGTAGGGGCCTTCGATCCAGCCGTGGAGCATATTCGATCGCGCCACTTAGAAGATCCAATTAAGGAGGCGATCGCCAGTGGTAAGCCCTTTCTCGGTATTTGTTTAGGATTACAAATCCTGTTTGACTATAGCGAAGAAGGACAGCAACCGGGTCTTGGCATTCTCCCTGGAGCAGTGCGTCGTTTCCACGGGGAACCGGGAATTACTATTCCTCACATGGGATGGAATCATCTCCACTTTACCCAACCCCATATCCCCTTATGGAAGCACCTATCAACTGCGTCTTGGATGTATTTTGTCCACTCGTACTATGTCGATCCCCAGGATAAAGGGGTCTGCGCGGCTACCGTGACCCATGGAACTCAAAGGGTCGCTGCGGCGATCGCCCACAACAACCTCATGGCTGTTCAATTCCATCCCGAAAAATCCGACCGTGCCGGATTACAAATCCTCTCTAACTTTGTGGAGCATGTCCGCTCTCCCACTCAAGTTTGTGTTTAATCTTACCCATCGATCCAATTAGGACACAATGTCTGTATCCTAAATCTCGGAGCCTTACTTTTAGCATGTTGATTTTACAGCCAAACTATTGTGTTACCTCTGGTCGTCAAAGAAACCACCCTTTTTACCTTTAAATTCTGGTTGAATGACCAGATTCAAGAGGGAATGAACTACCAACAGGAAATGTTTTGTCGGTTATACACCGTTGCGCCCCAATTCCGGGCCCAACTCTATCAGTTTGGCTGTAAACTCACTCAAAATGGAACCCTAGTCGTCATTAGTATTACCAACCAGCATTGCAGTTTGTGGGTGAGCTTACGAGACCCCATCGTTAAAGCCGTTCTCATTGATGGCCAAGTTTTAGATCTGCCTAGTCCTCTCAAAGACGGCGACTGGCCAGATGTCCTGCCCCCATCTTAGAATCCAGAGAGCCAGACCTTGCCGCTAAAACGTTAAATTTGTCAATTAACTTAACCTAATTGCCCCCCCCATTTTGGGTAAAAGTGAGTTAACTTAACAGAAAATAGGCGGCAATTGAAATCCCTAGGGCAATTCAATTGCTGGTTAACCGTAAGGTTCTACCCTAGTAGCGTCCATCTACAAAAACCACTACATTTTCGTGTTTTTGTAGTACGACAAAGCCAACCCTAACTTTTACTCCCCTTGTATTTAACTCCCTGGTAAAACTCCAGTACCCAAATGGCTAATTTAGCCAAAGACCCAGAGTATCTTGATTTTTGAGTATGCTGGTGTAGCCGGATCGGGGGAGCCTTTATAGAGTAGGGGTCAGTGAACCCTCTCAGAAAAGTTTAGGGTCTCTCCCCCAGACTTCCTGGAGGAGAGAAACTAGAGAGAACCCTGGAATTTTCTAAAATCTGGCCCACAGATCTCTCAAGTATTGTTAAACTTGAAAGGTTTGTTGGTAGAGAATGGTGAAGAAATACTCACCAAGACAATTTCTCAACTTGATTTCTTAAGATATTTAAAGGAGCATGAGGAACGCGGCATGACCCAGGCTAAAAACCTACTCCCAACCCTCGAACCCCCCGAACTTGAAGAGGCACTGTACGCAATAGAGGAGGAAGAACTAGAGGATTATCTAGGCACAACTCCTGATGAGGACGGCGGTAAGTCTGGCAAAGTTCGTGCGATACGTCGGAAGACCCAAGTCAAGAAAAAGCATTATACAGAAGACTCTATTCGTCTGTATTTACAAGAGATTGGTCGGATTCGACTGTTAAGGGCTGACGAAGAAATCGAACTGGCTCGTAAAATTGCTGATTTATTAGAATTAGAGCGTCTAAGAGACGATTTAGAAGAAGGGCTAGAACGAGAGCCTAGTGATGCAGAATGGGCGGAGTCTGTGGGAATGCCTTTACCCCAGTTTCGCTATCGTCTGCATCTGGGAAGACGGGCTAAGGACAAAATGGTGCAGTCCAACTTACGTCTGGTCGTTTCGATCGCCAAAAAATATATGAATCGGGGCTTATCCTTCCAAGATTTGATTCAGGAAGGTAGCTTAGGCTTAATTCGGGCAGCCGAGAAATTCGATCACGAGAAAGGCTATAAGTTCTCAACTTATGCCACGTGGTGGATTCGTCAAGCGATTACGCGGGCGATCGCCGATCAATCTCGTACCATTCGCCTTCCGGTTCACCTGTACGAAACCATTTCTCGGATTAAAAAGACCACTAAACTGCTCTCCCAAGAAATGGGACGCAAACCTACTGAGGAAGAAATTGCAGAACGGATGGAAATGACCATCGAAAAACTGCGGTTCATCGCTAAATCTGCCCAACTGCCCATCTCCCTAGAAACCCCCATTGGTAAGGAAGAAGACTCCCGCTTAGGAGACTTCATTGAATCCGATGGCGAAACCCCAGAAGACGATGTGTCTAAGAGTTTGCTGCGGGAAGACTTAGAAGGCGTTTTGGGAACCCTCAGTCCTCGCGAACGGGATGTTTTGCGTCTGCGCTATGGCTTAGATGATGGACGGATGAAAACCCTAGAGGAAATTGGGCAAATCTTTAATGTTACGCGGGAGCGGATCAGGCAGATTGAGGCGAAAGCCCTGCGTAAACTGCGTCATCCCAATCGCAATAGCATTTTACGGGAATATATCGGCTAAAGATTGACTTGATACTGAGTTAAATCTAAAACCCTAATAGACGGCACACTGACAGCTTGGTTTGCCGATCTGCGCTTCATTCCGATCCCCCTTTGATATCCGCTTGCGGAAAATTGACCTTTTTTAGGAAGTCAAGGGGGATCGGGATATATATAAGCGATTATCAAAACTGCTGTAATCAACTGCCGTCTTTTGGTTAAAATCCAAAAACACCTAGAAATCCATCACTAGAAGCGACTTGAATCCCTAGAGCAACCACAAAGCCGACCATCGCTAAACGGCCATTCCAGATTTCTGCTTGGGGGGTGAATCCCACCTTCCAAGCGTTACGGTTTGGTAAAGTTTCCCGATCGTCCATGGATTGAAACCCTCATAGTCAATTTGTTAGTGTAAATAAATATTAACAAAATGAGAGAGACTTGGCTGTAGTTTTGATTACTGTTCAGAACTTCTTATGGTTTTGATTGTCAATGGGGAAAATGGCCAATCCTGTCTGGGCAGAAAATACATGGATCTGCTCAGGAATCATGGAGAACCAGAGGGTTTCACCGACCTCCAGGGAGCGCGGTTGATCTAATCGGAGATTAAGCCTTGTGGAGTCTTCTGGGAGAGTTCCCGAAATTAGGGTTTCATGGCCGAGTTGCTCTACGGCTTGCACCTGAATGGGTAAATTTTTAGGCGCGGGGGCACTTTCTTGAAGGTGTTCGGGGCGAATGCCTAAGATGAGAGCGGTTTCACCTAATTTCTGTAAGGGGTATTTCCAGGCTTCGGGTAAGGTCAAGCGAAATTGGGAATGGCGCAATAAGAGGGGGGCAGACAGCTCGACGGGGATAAAATTCATGGGTGGGGAACCGATGAATTGGGCGACAAACTGATTGGCGGGGCGATGATAGAGGTCTAAGGGGGGAGCTACCTGTTGCAGTTCTCCTTGATTCATGACGGCGATGCGATCGCCCATAGTCATGGCTTCGACCTGATCGTGGGTGACATAGATGGTGGTTACTCCCACTTGGCGCTGAAGTTGCACAATTTGCGATCGCGTTTGCATCCGTAACTGAGCATCTAGATTGGATAATGGCTCATCCATGAGGAAAACTTGGGGATTTCGGGCGATCGCCCGTCCCAGAGCCACCCGTTGCTTCTGTCCCCCAGACAACTGCTTCGGTAAGCGCTCCAAAAGCGTCTCAATTTCCAATAATCGCGCCACCTGTTGCACTTGTGCTTGAATTTGGCGCTCTTCTGGGGAAAGATAGCGCAAACCGGGAGGGAGCGATCGCGTCAGCGCCACTCCCCCGCGTTTCATCCAGTGTTCCAGCGATCGCTCTGGATTGCCCCGTCTCAAGCCAAAGGCAATGTTCTCATAAACCGTCATGTGGGGATAGAGAGCATAATTTTGGAACACCATAGCGGTATTGCGAGCTTTGGGGGGTAAGGTATTGACTTGGCGATCGTCAATCCAAACCTGTCCCCCCGTCAAACTCTCCAAACCCGAAATAATCCGCAACAGGGTACTCTTCCCGCACCCCGACGGCCCCACCAGCACCAAAAACTCCCCATCCTCCACCGTCAAATTAACATTCCGCAAAACCGGAGCCTTCTGGTTCTGAGCATTTTTACCCTCAATCTCAGATGGAGCTGATGAAACAGCCCGATCAAAGTGCTTATAAACATTTTCTAAAACTACTGTTGCCACGTTATATCAAGTCCGTTGGATCAGTTATAGTATGTCATTGCGTGCGATTCGTTCCCGTCCAAGTTTGGGGATAACA
>NZ_JAQOSO010000119.1:22650-98509 GCF_030068505.1 Roseofilum capinflatum BLCC-M114 | reverse complement strand
GTTTTCAAATGAGATGCCCTCTCCCTAAATCCCTCTCCCACGGGAGAGGGACTTTTCCCCCTTCTCCTGCGGGAGAAGGGGTTGGGGGATGAGGGGCAGCCATTACACAACTCATTTAGGTTTGCTATATAGCGTTTTCAAATGAGATGCCCTCTCCCTAAATCCCTCTCCCACGGGAGAGGGACTTTTCCCCCTTCTCCTGCGGGAGAAGGGGTTGGGGGATGAGGGGCAGCCATTACACAACTCATTTAGGTTTGCTATATAGCGTTTTCAAATGAGATGCCCTCTCCCTAAATCCCTCTCCCACGGGAGAGGGACTTTACTCCCCTTCTCCCTTCGACTTCGCTCAGGGCAGCGCCTGTGGGAGAAGGGGTTGGGGGATGAGGGCACAATATTTCTCCCATTCCCCCATCCCCTAATGGACTAAAGTGCCGCAACTTGGATTTCAACGGTTGCGGTGACTTCCGGATGCAGTTTAATTTCGGCGTTATAGAATCCGAGTTGGCTGATTTCCGGTAGGGTAATGCCGCGACGGTCTACTTCTTGGGCGGTGGTTTCGAGAATGACTTCGGCTACTTCCCGATCGGTAACGGTTCCAAAAATGGCTTCTCCTTCGCCGACTTGTTTGCGAATGGTGAAGCGACCAATGGTTTCGAGGGCGGTTTTGCGAGCTTCGGCTTGGCGTTTTTCTTCGAGTAGCCGTTGACGTTCTTTTTCTTTGCGGATTTCGACTTGTTTGAGGATGCCTGGGGTGGCTCGTAAGGCAACACCTTGGGGGATGAGATAGTTACGGGCATAACCACGGGCTACTTCTACGACATCGCCAGATTTGCCGAGTTTGCTTACATCTTTGTTTAATACGATTTGTACTCTTTTGCTCATAATGAGTTGGGTTTTCTTGAGTGGGCTAAGTTGGATCAAAGTCTTTTATTATATCGGACTTTGGGGGCGATCGCAATTCTAGGATCGCCTCAAGTTCTAAAACAGGTCTTTTTTCCCGCGAATGCGACTAAAGGTTTGCACAGGATCTGTGCTGTCAGCAGCCGCTTGTAAACTGGGCTGATCCCAACGGAGGAAGGGGTTGGTGAGTTTTTCTAGACCGAGGAGGGAGGGGACGGTGGGTTGGTTGTTTTGCCTCGCTTCCTTGACGCTGGCAAATCTCTCTTGTAATTTGGGGTTATTTCCATCTACCGTTAGGGCAAATTTGAGGTTGTTAAGGGTGTATTCGTGGGCGCACCAAATTTGGGTGTTGTCGGGAAGCGCTCTTAATTTGCTCAGAGAATTAACCATTTGGGCTGGGGTTCCTTCAAAGAGGCGACCACATCCACCGGCAAATAGGGTGTCTCCACAGAAGAGGTTTCCGGGTTCGCTGGAGCTTTCTGGAGGGAAGTAGTAGGCAATATGGGCTTTGGTATGACCGGGTACGAAGAAGATTTGCGCTTCTTGGCCTAAAATGGTGGGGCGATCGCCGTCTTCGAGGAAAAAGTGTTGTCCGGGAATTCTCCCCCGGTCTACAGCACCGCCATAGACTTGAAGTTGGGGATATCGTTTCATTAACTGTTGATTACCGCCCACGTGATCGCTATGATGATGGGTGTTTAAGATAGCGATTAGGTCAGCACCTAGCTTCTCTAGGCACTCTAACACGGGGGCAGCTTGAGCAGGATCGACAACAGCAGCTTGATTGAGGTGGCGATCGTGTAAAACAAAGATATAGTTATCAGAAAGGGCAGGAAGTCGGTAAACTTGCATAGGGTCTCGATGGTACGCTTAATGAACTTCAGGATTGGCCTATTCTCTTCTATCGTAAGGGTAAGATAGTTAAGTGCTGTGTTGTTCGGTTCGCCTTCTAATTTAGTAGACTAACGCTTTATGTCCCGTTCTCCATCTAGCCAACCGAATTTAGTCACCCATCAAGTGGTGAAAGGAATTCTGGAAAGAGGTCAACTCACCCCGAAAGAATACTTAATTATCACCTCGGCTTTAATCTCGAATAGGGCACTGACTCAGGAGATGAAACAGGAAATTAATCGTATATTGGATGCTCTACAGACTGGACGGTTGAAATTAGTGGATTCTTAAGATATGAAAAAAATAGGACAAGAGAGAAAAGTATTTATATTGATATGTTGGGGCGATCGCCAGTAATGGAGACCAAATCGAGTCCATTGAAGATTTCTATACTCGTCAGCGACCTCTCACAAGCTGGGGCTGGCCGTTGGGGAGGAGCTGTCCGCACCTTTCTATTAGCCCAAGCTTTAACTCAATTAGGCCATGAAGTAGAAATCCTCGGATTTAGTTTTGGTGAACCTCCAGATCTCTCTCAATCTAAGTATCCCATGGTTTGTGTGCCAGGGGTCAACTATCCCCATTTTTTCCGCTCCGCCCAAACCCTACTCCAAGCGATTCAAGGAAATATTTTATACGCCCTAAGACCCAAGCCTACCAGTTTTGGTTTAGCCCTACTGAAAAAATTACAACGCCGTTGCCCCGTGATTTTAGACATTGATGATTGGGAATTGAGTTGGCATGGGGGAGACCAATGGCGCTATCGTCCCAGCTTAAAACAGTTTGGCCGAGACATTCTCAAGCCAGAAGGAGCGCTGAGAATGCCCGATCATCCCCTGTATCTCAAATGGATGGAAAATCAAGTCTCTTTAGCCGATGCAGTAACCGTTCATACCCGATTTTTGCAGGATCGTTTTGGCGGAGTTTATGTCCCCAATGGTAAAGATACCACTCTATTTAATCCCCAGAATTATAATCCCGAAGTTTCCAGAGAGCGCTACGGACTCTCAGACTATCGAGTGCTAATGTTTCCCGGAGCGCCAAGACCCTATAAAGGCATTGAGGATGTTTTACTGGCGTTAGATCAACTCAATCAACCAGATTTGCGAGTCGTCATTATTGGTGGAAGTCCCTATGATGATTACGACCGCCGCTTGCAAGAACGATGGGGACGTTGGATAATTCAGATTCCCAAACTGCCCTATGAGAAAATGCCGGAGGTCGTGTCTGCGGCCCATGTGGTCGTTGTTCCCCAACGGAATACCCCCGCAGCGTTAGCCCAATTTCCATTAAAATTAACCGATGCTATGGCCATGGCTAAACCGGTTTTAGCCTCTAATGTGGGAGATTTACCAGAGATTTTAGGAGGGACAGGATATTTAGTCGATCCGGAGTCCCCCGATCAGATTGCGCATCAGATTAAGACGATTTTTAACGATCTAGATTTAGCCAATGAACAAGGTCACAAAAGTCGTGAAAGATGTATAGCAGACTACAGTATTCAATCCATGTCAAAAAGTTTAGAAAATGTGCTTTATCGACTTTGACGACTATCAGCCTAAAAAATAATTATCTTGTAAAGAGTAACAATGAACAAAATATCCTCTAGAGAATTTGTATTTTCTTACTTAAAAAAATATCCTCTGCCGGTCATCGGAAACATTGTACTGGGATTTTCTGGAGCCATCTTCAATGGGATCAATACGGCCTTGATTATTCCAGTCGTTCTGCAAATTGTGGGACAAGAGGTTCAACTTGCAGGTGCGCCTCCTGCCCTAAAATTGATTTTTTCCCCTTTTGAAAGTATACCTGAACGGTATCGACTAGTAGTGATGCTAACAGCCATTGTATTAACAATTGTGCTGAAGGAAGGGGTTAATTATTTGCGGAGTATTGTAGCAGCCGCCTATAAACGAAGAATTACAAATAGTATGAAGATTGATATTCTGTCAACTCTTCTGGAAACGGACATTGATTTTTATAGTAAAAATAAGTTAGGTGATATTACTAAACGTTTAGGGAGTGATACAGGACAAACAACAACAGCCGTAAATTCTTATATAGATTTGACTATTCAGTTGGTTACATCTTTTGTTTTTCTGTATTTTTTAATTTCCTTGTCTTGGCAACTGACGCTTATCTCTACCCTAGTGATTGTTTTAGTGGCTGTGGTTAACCAAGGGGTAATCAAACGGTCTAAGCGGTTGGGAAGAGAAGTATCTAATCGGCAAAGAACATACTCGATTAAGGTATTGGAAGTTTTGGGAGGAATTCGATTAGTCAAGTCAGTGGGGAATGAGCAGCAAGAGTTTGGTTTGATTAAGAAAATGATGCTTGATCTGGAGAATTTTAATTTCTTAGCGCAAAGCAATACTTCCTTGATTAAGCCTATCAGTGAAATCACCAATATTTTTACGGTGATTTCCATTTTATTAGTGGGTCGTACTTTTTTTGCGAGCCAACTAGAAAGCTTATCGGCCATTTTGCTCACTTACCTATTTATCTTGTTTCGGATGATGCCAGTGGTGAATTCAATTAATAATGTGCGAAATACTCTGGCTAAAGCCTCAGCAAGTATAGATTTTGCCTATGACATCTGGCGGCGAGATAATAAGCCAATTATGACTCAAGGGATTGTTCCGTTTAATGGGTTTAAGGAGAAGATTCATTTTAAGGAGATATCTTTTGCATATCCCGGTCATAGTAATTTGGTAATTAAAAAGGCTGATTTGGTGTTACCGAGAGGGAAGAGTTTGGCGTTGGTGGGTTCGTCAGGAGCGGGAAAATCAACGTTTGCGGATTTGTTGCCTCGGTTTTACGATCCAACGGAGGGTTCTATTCTGATCGATGGCCGGGATATTCGCGAGTTTGAGCTGCGAAGTTTGCGAAAATCTATGGGCATTGTCAGTCAAACGACGTTTCTGTTTAATGATACGGTGAGGAATAATATTATTTATGCTCGTCCAGATGCGACGGAGGATGAGTTGATAACGGCAGCGAAACAGGCGAATGCTTATGATTTTATTATGGAGTTGCCGAGACAATGGGAAACGGAAGTGGGCGATCGCGGGGTGATGCTTTCTGGAGGACAGCGCCAACGGTTGGCGATCGCCAGAGCTTTGCTGCAAGATCCGGATATCTTGATCTTAGACGAAGCCACCAGTGCGCTCGATACGGTGTCTGAACGTATCGTGCAGGAGGCGATCGATCATCTCAGTCGCGATCGGACCACCCTAGTCATTGCTCACCGTCTGTCCACTATTCAGAATGCCGATCAAATTGCCGTCTTAGATAAAGGCGAAGTGATGGAAATAGGAACTCACCAAGAATTATTGGAGAAAGAAGGATTATATCATCGTCTCCATTCCATGCAATTTTCAGAAACACAAGAGGCAGAATCTACGGGACAGACAAGGGTTGACTATGAAACCCTATCTAAAGCATCCTATGAAGCCAGAACTCAACTCAATTCCATGATTGGTTCTTTAAGATTACTAGCTGATGAGATTGTCGATACACCAGAAGAACAATTAGAATTGACCGAAGAAGCCTACCGTTCAGCCATTAATTTGCTCAGAACCTTTGAAATTTTTGAAAATAAATTGAGATAATCAACTAAAGCTAAAAAGATCATGAAAATAATTATCCCCATAGAATATTATCGTCGCGGTGGTGTAGAGAGAGTTATTATTGCTCTAGTCAAAGAATTGTCAAAACTAGCCGATCAAGTTATTTTAGTCTTACCCTCTAAAGAAATTGACTACTTTAGAAACACTTTCCAAGGTTATGAAAATATCACCATAGAATCATTCTCAGTTCTACAGAAATCATTGACACATTACCTCATCAGAGTTAGTGAAAAAGCACTTGATCTTTTGAAACAAAAAGCTTTAATCCCCAATATAAGAAAGAAAATATTGAAAAAAATCCAGGCTATCAAGACACAAAGAACTATTGAGCAATTAATCAAAAAGCATAAGGCAACACACTGTCTATATATGATAGCTAATAAGTTGAATCCCCCTCAAATTTCTATTCCCTTAGCAATGATTACACATGATGTTTTTTGGCATTTTTCACCTCTAACTTATTCTGAATCTTATATTAGAATTTATGACAAGAGCTTATTAGCATGGCTCAATAAAGCAAATGCAATCTTTACTGTATCTCAAAAGACACGCCAAGATATTCTTGCCCTTTTTCCTGATTTTAGTCATAAAATAAAAGCAATACCTAATTCAGGATTTCTGCCAGAGACTTCCCCTGAAGTTTTAAAAACCAAAGTTAATGGTACTTTAACAGAAAATATTACATTTTATTTTCCTTCTTCATTTGGAGTATATAAAGATCAACTTAATCTGGTTAAAGCCGGGTTGATAGTATCAGCATCAAGAAAAAAATTTCAAGTCATCTTAATTGGCAAAGAAACTGATGGTTTTTTAAATGGAAAGTTGAAGTTGTCTCAACAATCTCAGAGTGAAGAATATAAAAAGTACATTGAAGCGTGCCAAGAAGTTTATAAGCAAAATAGAGAAGTCCTCAAAACACACTTTCAGGGTTTGGGATATTGTTCTCTAGAAGAAGTTGAGTTTTGGTATCGTAATTGTAGTTGTGTTGTAGTTCCTTCTAAGTATGAAGGATTTGGTCTAGCACTATCAGAAGCAATTGTTCGAGGAATACCTGTAATTGCTTCTGATCTAGAAGTTTTTCGAGAGCAAGTTGAGTTATATGATTGTAGCGATCGCGTTAATTTTTTCTCTCCAGGTAATTCTGAAGCTCTTGCAAGCTGTATACAACAGTTTATTGACCATCCTAAACCCCGCTTATCGGATGCAGAAATCGAGACACGGTTTGGTCATTGGACTTGGGAAGTAGTTGCACAAGAGTATGTTAAAAATCTGAGAAGTCTCCAGTAGTTTTGCAATACTGAGATAACACAGAAAAACATTGGTCATAGTTGGCAAAAGATGGTTTGATCCAGTTGGGACATGAATGGGCATCAACTTTTACTGCTCCTCTCAAAATTTTTCCTTGTTTGATATTGTCTGAAGAATCCCCTACTCCACGCTGTCCTGTCGTATTTAAGACTTGATATTGCTTTTGGGTATTTGTTATAAATTAGGTGTCTTTCATAGAAATGCTGGTAGGGATTTTTATTGCAGGGAATATTATTCAGATAATTAATAGAACCCACTTGCTGTTTTTTGATCCAATTAGTAACGGCATGATTACCGGATCGCCTCAAACCCACTATCCTAATTTCTTTCTGGTTAATGATTGTTGAAAGGGCAGGACGTGGTGATAAAGCGTGTCTAGCTTCTTCCCAATAGTCCTTGAAGTTATTTTGTACTCTTCTAATAGCACCTGTAGGATTTTTAAGCGCTTTTATAATTATACTTTCTTGATTTTGAGACATAGATATAACCTGGAAATTAGTTCTAATTTAGACTAAACCCCAAAAACGCATTTTGATGAATTACAATTTTTGTAGCTTTTGACGGCTGAAAAGTGGAGAATTTTTTCTCGCTTAGTTCAGAAATCGGAGTTTTTCGAGATGTCCACAAGAAAATTATTTTATAATGATACCACAAACTAAAAGAAACATCAATTAAGATCGCTTCTATTTATGCCATTTCACAAAAACGACTGAAACGGTGAGGATGTCTTTTCACTGGCTTCAGGATTTGAATTAACATAGAATTGTCCACAATGGTTACAGAATAACCTTTCAAAAAAGTAGAAGTTACTATTCTTTTTGTTGATATTTTAACCAAATAGGAGCAATTTTTTCCCAGGTCTCTTCTTGAGCTAATTGCTTAAACTCTTCGCGAATTAACTGTAATTTTTCTGGATCTTCTCGCAGTAACTCTATCACTTTATAAGCTACTGCTTCTTGCGTTTCTTGAGATTCCGGGTCTCCAGAAACCTTTATTCCATAAGGTTTTTCACCTAAAGCAGCTAAATCAGTCATGACTGGAATACAACCCACCATTGCTGATTCACGCACTGAGATACAATCAATCTCCGGATAGGTACAACCATAATAATGAATCAATGACGTTGATTTTTCCTCAAGAATCTTATCTTGGGAAACGCGGCCATGATCAAAAACCCCTGGTTGACTCATTAGATCAACCATTTTTTTTCTCCACTCAGCATGTTTGGGTTGATTATCTCGCTTGGTAAACCCATAGTATAAGTGGAGTTCGGCTTCAGGGATTTCACGTTTAATGATCGGCCACCCGTAGGTTAGCATATACTCTAGCCCTCGATAGTAGCGGGAGCCATAGATTAATTTGTGGGGATTTTTAGGCTTATTGTATAACTTGCTTATCTCTTCACTGACTCCATTGTGAATGACGACAAATTTATCATCATTAAACTGAGGCAATAATTGGCGTTGATAATTGCTCTTAGAAAAGATTTTGTCAAAGGGTTCTAATCGTTCTGTTGTAAAGGCTTTAGCTGGGCCTAGGGTATCATGCCAATCTAACCAAAGGTTTTTGGTATTAATGGGATACTGTACTAAGGTGGAATGTCTCCAAATGATCACTGTATCGAAGCGATCGCACCAATTGAATTTATAATAGTTCACATATTTTACGCCATCATAGGTTCCCTCCTGATCGCCACAATTGCTATATACGGTGACTTCATGCCCCAACTTTGCCCATTCCCTAGCCAGATAAATCACAGCAGCATGAGAACCGCTTGCACCTACTTTCAAGCTATCCGGAGTTAAGCCTTCATGATGGTTACCTGTATAATAAACAATTGAATCAGTAGACCATGTTTTAGCCATTATTTTCTTATACAGAGTCTGAAGATTAGGAAAACTTTGCTTAACCCATTCTTTGATTTTTTTCATGAGCTGTACTTTATATAATGGAGATAGTGAAGATTTCTTTATTGTCTGTCTCTACCGTAGCTGACTCATCTATGATTAGCATAGTTAATTTAAGGAAGAGTCAAGAGTGGAAACACTGTTAGAAGATCAAACAGTATATGTCCTAACAATCTTAACATATCATAACGGATGTACAAACATGGGTTTCATGAAGATTTATCAACAAACACAACGGGTAATCAATCAAAGTATCGGGCAATGTGGGCAGGGTCTGTTTGTCGAATTTTAATGATGTCGCTCCCTCCTCCTGCCCACCCTACGATGATTGGGAATCATATTGGATGAGATCGAGATTTTACGATCCATTAATTCCTACCGCGATCGAAAATTAAAAGGCCCAACTTTTTAGGTTCTTGATTACTGATGATGAGAAACTTTCGATGCACCCACTACCTGAACAAGAGAATGGGTTGAATAAATCGCTAGTGCTGTCCAAATCAGACCAAAGGAGATGGCGTGGGTGCGGGTAAAGGGTTCGTGATAGAGAAAGACGGCTAAAATCAGTTGAAACGTGGGCCCGATATATTGCAAAAAACCCAGGGTTGACAGGTGTAATTTTTTTGCAGCTAAGTTAAACCACAGCAAAGGTAAAGAGGTGACTAGACCACAACCGATCAACAGGAGGGTGACGGGTAAGGTGAGACCCAAGTGACCTGAGCCAGTTTTCGCCCAATGCATGACTAGAGCCAGGGCAAAGGGAGTCATGAGCAGGGTTTCAACGGTTAATCCGGCCATGGCTTGGATGGCGGCAACTTTACGGATGAGACCGTATAATCCGAAGGTTAGGGTTAGACCGATCGCAATCAACGGAATTTCTCCCAGTTCCCAAATCAGATTTCCGACTCCCAGAACAGCCAGGATGACGGCGATCAGTTTCCAAATATTAAGTTTCTCTCCCAGGAAGACATAGCCGAGGAAAATGCTGAATAGGGGATTAATAAAATAGCCCAAACTGGCTTCTAAAACCCGATCGCTATTGACACCATAAATATAAATGCCCCAGTTCAGCGAGATCAGGGCAGCCGTAGAGAAGAGGAGAGTCAACCGTTTCGGCGATCGCCACAATCGCTTCACCTCTATCAATCGCCCCTGTATCGCCAACACTCCCAACAATAGTAATGCAGACCAAATCATCCGATGACAGAGGATCTCCACCGCAGGTACAGACTCCAACAACTTCCAATACAGGGGTAAGAGTCCCCAAGCTCCATAAGCTAAAACGGCATAGAGAATTCCGATATTAAATTGGATGGACATGCCGACAAAAACCCCTGTGAATGAACAATTAACAATCAATAACTCCAATCAACCTTGACTGAGAATGGGTTGCAGCCCTTGTTCATAGTCTTGCCATTGCTGCAACTGCTGGGGTAAAGACTCCACACCTTTCTGCATTAAAATCACCCCATTCACAAACTCAGTTATGCCGTACTGGGAGGTGGCAAGCAGATGATTAATCAAACCCACATGGATTTTCAGAGATTCTAAATCCTCATCAAATGCCGGTTGATAGCGTACCAAACGCCATAAATCAACGACCAGATAATCCACCGTGTCCACTTGCTGAGTATCATCCTCAAGAAAGACAAAGGGAGAGCGGATAATTTCTCGGCGACTGGAAAGATGGGGAATAATATAGGTTGTGGCCGCCACACTAGCATCATCTGGAATGCGACTGATAATATCATGGATTTCTGCGCTTCTTTGCCACTGTTCTGCGGGAGTGACATAAACCCATGGCTCTACGGAGTCGGGTACGATAAAGTATAAGGTGCGATTGGGATTAGCGGCGATCGCCAAAAAAATCGAAAGACTGATACATATTGCCCACACCCGTTTCCAAAACCGCGTCAGAGCGCGAGGTTTCCGGGGTTTATTGGGCTGAAAAAAGTTATTAAACCCTTCTCCAGACCACCACAAAATCGTCCCATAACAGAGTCCCGGAACCAAAGCTATGGCATAGCGCACATTAATCGAGAGCAAGGAAGTCGTCTGACCGGAGAGTAATTTCAGCAAGGGAAACCCAGCAATCACCCAGGAAGTCGGTGCAACCACTGGCACAAAAACAAAGGGCAACCATTGAGCAATAATATACCTAATGGTCAGGGAAAATGGGGTGAACAATTCGATCGCCAATTTCCCCGGATTCATCAACATTCCCCGAATGATATCCAGGGTTGACGCTTCCTCAGCCTCCGTATATTGGCCAAACTGCTCCAACATAAACCGCTTGGAAATATCATCCGAAAACAGGGGCATAATCAAATTAGTCAAAGCTAAAATATACCCGAAACTCAGCAAACACACGATCGCCCCAATCCGAGGAAACCGGCGGCTCAAAATCATGTACATGCCCACTCCAAACAGAGCAATCCCCGTATCCTCACGAATCGCCAAAATCAAAGGACACATAAGCGCAAACAGCCACCACCAGCGCTTTTCCATGGCCAGCAGCAGCGTAAACATAAACAGAGGCAACTGAAAATTATCGTGAAAATTACACAGCGTTGGCCCAATCACCGCATGGGCCCCATAGTAACTACAGGCAATCCATCGCGCTGGAGTGGGTTCCAAATACTGCCGAGCCAGGACGTATAACACGAGACCCGCCGCCGCAATTGCCGTAACCAACAATACTGATAGGGTGGCAGCTTGGGGAAACAAAGAATAGAACGGCAACCACAACAGCAAAGCCGGAGTAAAATGCTGTCCCAACCGGTGATAACTGACCTCCGGCACTTCTCCAGCGTGAACCACATTCGTCGAAAGCTGGGATGACAGGCTACTTTGGAAGAAATTCCCCTGGGTTCCATTCCACATCACCTGATTAAAAATGCCCTGATCGTAGGACGAATAGAATGTGAAATGGCGATGCAACACCAACACCATACAGACCATCAAAAAAAATCCCCCGACCATCAGCAGGGGTTTCCATTCATCAGCTTGAAGGGGGGTTACGTTTCTCCCTTGCCCTACATTCGCGGTCATACAACTCTTGCCTATTGCCTATTGCCTATTGCCTAGCGCGGAGCGCCCTAAGATTTAGTTTGAATCAGTTCCACTTTATAGCCATTGGGGTCTTCGACAAAAGCAATTACTGTCGATCCATGCTTCATCGGCCCTGGCTCACGCACCACTTTACCCCCTTTAGTCTTAATTTGGTCGCAGGTTTGATAAATATCCTCAACCCCTAGGGCAATATGACCATAGGCATCGCCGAGGGTATATTGGTCTTGACCCCAGTTATAAGTGAGTTCCAGAACCGTATGATCGGACTCCTCGCCATATCCGACAAAGGCTAGGGTAAACTCTCCACCCGGATAGTCCTTCTGACGCAGGAGTTTCATCCCTAAAACATCACAATAAAAGCTCAGAGACTCTTCTAAGTTTTTCACTCGTAACATGGTGTGCAAAAATCTCATGGTTTAATCCCCCAGTTTCAATCCCAAATACTTTCCAAAATTCAAGGCGGATTGGCTATCCATGGCGTATTCTAACAAACGTTCCCTATAGACAATAAGGACAACTCTAAGATTATGCCTGAACTCGATACGGCGATCGCCGAAATCAAAGCCCGCGAGATTCTCGACTCTAGAGGCCGGCCCACGGTCGAAGCAGAAGTTTATTTAGCCAATGGTGCTATGGGTTTAGCCCAAGTCCCCAGTGGAGCATCTACCGGAAGCTTTGAGGCCCATGAACTCCGAGATGATGACCCTGAGCGCTATGGTGGCAAAGGAGTCTTAACGGCCGTTCGCAATGTCAATGAAAAAATTGCCCCCGAACTGATTGGGGTAGATGCTCTCAATCAACGGTTGGTTGACCATCTGATGATTGACCGAGATGGCTCCAGCAACAAGAAAGAATTGGGCGCAAATGCTATTCTCGCCGTTTCCTTAGCCACTTCCAAAGCGGCCGCCGAAACCCTAGGATTGCCCCTATATCGCTATTTGGGCGGCCCTTCCGCCAATGTTCTCCCTGTGCCGATGATGAATGTGATCAACGGTGGGGCCCATGCGGATAATAATGTGGATTTCCAAGAGTTCATGATTGTCCCCCATGGTGCATCTACGTTTAAGGATGCTCTACGCTGGGGTGCAGAGGTGTTTGCTTCCTTGAGTAAGGTTCTCAAAGAGCGGAATTTACTGACCGGAGTCGGGGATGAAGGGGGATACGCGCCTAATTTAGATTCTAACCAAGCGGCGCTGGATATTCTCATGGAGGCCATTAGCAAGGCTGGATATGAACCTGGAAAGCAAGTCTCTTTAGCTTTAGACCTGGCGGCGAGCGAGTTCTACGACAATGGCAATTATGTTTATGATGGCTCTTCCCACTCGGCTGAAGAGTTTGTGGGCTATTTGGGTAGTTTAATCGATCGCTATCCCATTGTTTCTATGGAAGATGCCCTCTTTGAAGATGATTGGGATAACTGGAAACTGGCAACTGAGAAACTGGGCGATCGCATTCAGCTCGTTGGTGATGACTTATTTGTAACTAATCCCACGCGCCTCCAGCAAGGAATCGATCGCTCCGTCGCTAATGCCATTTTGATTAAACTCAATCAAATTGGTTCTCTCACCGAAACCATGGATACCATTGCTCTGGGCGCTCGCTCCAGCTATCGTTCCGTCATCAGTCACCGTTCTGGAGAAACCGAAGATACCACCATCGCCGATCTATCCGTTGCCACGAACGCGGGACAAATCAAAACCGGTTCCCTCTCCCGCAGCGAACGGATCGCCAAGTACAATCGCCTATTACGCATTGAAGACGAATTAGGCGAACTGGCTGTTTATGCCGGAACCGTTGGTTTAGGGCCCAAAATAGGATAAGACCATTGGTGACACTCCCCAGACTCAAGTCACGGGGATTCTTGATGATCGCCTGTTCATGTCGGTGACAGCCGAAAAAAGGTCAAGGAGGAGGAATGGGGGAGTAGGGGGGTTTGAATCTTATCCAGATTAAGACTTTTCAATCCCATAAACTTCCCCAATCCTACTCAAACAATCGACTAACCTTAGAGTCAATTTAAGAACAAGATTATGGAAATTGTGTTAACCCCTGAGTTAGAAGAACTTATTGAAAATCAAATTGATACCGGTCAGTATGCTTCCCCTAGCGAAGTGATTTGGGCAGGAGTCAAGCTCTTAGAGGAAGTTAACCGAATCTACCAAGGACGGTATACTGAACTGCGAAAAGAAGTGCAAATAGGAGTAGAAGCCGCAGATCGGGGCGAATTACTAGATGCAGAAGCCGTATTCCAGAATCTGGAGCAGAAACTCAAAGCAAAACGAGGTTGACACGGATGAGTTATGAATCAAATTTGTCGCTTTACCATTCCAGCCAGTCGAGATTTAGAAGCCATTCTGGATTACAAGGATTATCAGTGGGTATCGAGACCTAAAAGCCTTATTTGAAATTGACGAGTAAAGCCTTTGATGAGGTCAGTAGGCCGGAACCGTTAGCCTAGGCCCCAACCTGATGAACCTCCAATAGTTCTGGGGTCAAACCATTTCTCAAGCCAATTTTGTCTCCCCCATCCTCCCCATTGTCATATGTCATATTAAGATCGCGATCGACGACCACTCGCGGATCATTGCGGATCATTTATGTCTATCGAACTGCTCAAAGGTCTGGCTATTTTAACCTTCTGTCCATTGCTCGGTGGCACTCCCCTGATCCAATGGCTTACCTTGGCCTTGACTGGCAAAAACCTAGCCCAACTGGGGACGGGCAATATTTCCGTCTCGGCGGCCTTTTATCATGGGGGTAAAGTAGCTGGTATCAGTGCCGTCTTGTCGGAAGCGGGAAAAGGGATCGGTGCAGTTCTGTTGGCGCGATCGCTCTTTCCCCAGACTGCTGTGTGGGAAATCATCGCCCTGATTGCCCTAGTTTTGGGGCGCTACTTCATCAGTCAAGCCGCAGGAACCACCAACGCCACTTGGGGATTAGTGGTGCATAATTGGCAAATTTCCCTGCTTGTGGGACTGATCGCTTTGGTCGGTCTGACCGTCGTTCGGGAGCGCAAATCCCGGCAATATGGCATCTTAATCCTGTTTCCCCTGCTTCAGATTCTCATGCATCCGAGTGCCAAAGGTCTGGCGATCGCCACGATTACCCTGAATGCAACCCTCGCGCTCATCTACCAACACATCCCCGATGACCTCGAACTTCCTGCCGAAACGTCCACCCCAGACCCCAATATGCCCTCATTCTTTCCCAAAAGCCCCGGTATTCTCTCCCTCGATCAACCCCTGAAATCCAAAGAAGTCGGTGCAAAAGCCGCTAATCTAGCCTACCTGAAAAAACTCGGTTATGCTGTGCCTCCTGGTTGGATTTTACTCCCTGGAGATGACCCCCAGCCCCTGATGTCTCGGCTCAAACCTTCTCCCCAAAATCCCCTGATTGTCCGTTCTTCAGCCTTCGGAGAAGATAGCCTACAGTCCTCAGCCGCCGGTCAATATACCAGTATTTCCCAGGTTACTAATACTCAAAGCTTACACCAAGCTATCCTCACCTGTATGCGATCGGCCGATAATCCCCAGGCGATCGCCTATCGGCAAAATCGACAGCTCCCCGATACCCAAGTTGCCGTCTTAATTCAACAGCAAATCCCTGGAGTCTTTTCCGGTGTTGCCTTTAGCCGCGATCCCATTGCTCGAAGCGGTGAAGATGTGATTATTGAAGCCCTTCCTGGAGATGCAAGCCGCGTCGTTTCCGGCCAAGTCACTCCAGAATCCTATCGCGTCTTAGTAGTAGAAACCGAGGGAGAACCCACCAGCCAAATTTTAGAGGGTGAAGGCGATCTTCCCCCCACTTTAATTCACCAAGTCGCTGAAATTGCCCGTCAAATTGAAGGTCATTATTACGGGATTCCCCAAGATATTGAATGGACGTATGACGGCCAACACCTCTGGATTTTACAAACTCGCCCCATTACTACCCTGATTCCCATTTGGACAAGAAAAATTGCAGCAGAAGTAATTCCCGGTTTTATTCCTCCTCTTACCTGGTCGATTAATCAACCGCTCACTTGTGGAGTCTGGCGCGATATTTTTGCCATTGTTTTAGGGACAAAAATTGCTAATTTAGACTTAAATCAATTGGCGACCCTGCACCATTCTGTCGCCTATTTTAATGCCTCCCTATTAGGAGAGATTTTCCGCAAAATGGGATTACCGGCAGAAAGTTTGGAATTTCTCACCAGGGGAGCCAAGTTTACCCGACCCCCTTTATCCTCTACGGTTAAGCAAATTCCCGGATTATGGCGACTGTTGCAACGGGAATGGATTTTACAAGATGATTTTGAGCGCGATAACCGTCAGTGGTTTACTCCCACCTTAGAGCAATTAAACAGCCAATCCCCTCAAACGCCACAGGAGTGTTTAGACCGAGTGGATTTAATTTTAGAAACCCTGAAGCGAGCCACCTATTACAGTATTTTTGCTCCCTTGAGTTTTGCGTTGAGGCAGGCGGTATTTCGGGTGTCTGAGAAGGAATTAGATTATCAGGAAATGCCGGAAGTGGCTGCTCTAGAAGCGCTGCAAGAGTTGGCTACTTGTGCCCACCATTTGTTACCCCATTTGGAGTCAGAAACCCCAGAAACCTTATTTGGTCGGTTGTCTGAACTACCAGATGGTCAGAGTATTATCGATCAGCTCTACCAGTTCATGCAAGATTATGGGTATCTGAGTGAGGTGGCTACAGATATTTCGGTTCCTCGATGGCGAGATAATCCGAGGATGGTTAGGGATATGTTTTTACAACAGTTACATCAGGTTGAAGGCGATCGCCCCAAAACCTTACCGAAACGCCTTAAAATTCAAATTGTGCAAGTGCGCTTAAATCTTAAAGGTCGCGTCACTCAAGTCTATAGCCAATTATTAGCCCACTTGCGCTGGAGTTTCTTGACTCTAGAGAAATTCTGGCTAGAATCCGGGATTATACAGACTCAAGGGGATATCTTTTTTCTCACCTTGCCGGAGGTACAAGGGGTGTTATCTGACCATACGGATCTTTCCCAGTCTACGGAGAAAATATCAGAACTAATTGCGACTCGCAAAGCGGAGTTGGCGGAAGATAAACAGGTGAAATCTATCCCCTATGTGGTCTATGGCTATCAACCCACCAAAAGACTCACGCCCTCTCCTGAGAGACTGACATTAAAGCAAGGGCAAAAGTTATCGGGCATTGGCGCAAGTCCGGGGCAAGCGGAAGGTCGGGTAAAAATCATGCGTCAATTGCAGCAGGTCGGAGAAGTAAATACTGATATAATCTTAGTGGTTCCTTATACAGATTCAGGTTGGTCTCTAGTTTTAGGGAAGGCAGGGGGATTAATTTCGGAAGTGGGGGGAAGACTCTCCCATGGGGCGATCGTAGCGCGAGAGTACGGAATTCCCGCAGTAATGGATATACCCAATATTATGGAACGCTTGCACGATGGGCAATGGGTACGCATTGATGGGGAAACGGGAATCGTGGAAGTGATTCATGAAAATGGATAATCGATCAAGAGCTTAAGAGCCTTGCAATTGGGCGATCCAGCGATCGATTCCTTCCACATTCAAGCGATAACTCAAAGGATGGGCAATCAAATAAGCGGTACTATCAAATAACTTCTTAATTTCCACTAACCCATTCTCCCTCAAGGTTTTACCCGTAGAAACCAAATCCACGATCGCCTCTGACATATCCGTAATCGGCCCTAACTCTACTGAACCATACAACGGGATAATCTCCACCGGTAAATCCAACCCATGGAAATAGTCCCTAGCACAATTGACCGATTTCGACGCAACTCGGCAATGAGCCGGTAAATCTAGCACATCTTGATAGGGACTCGACTGCTTCACCGCTACAGACATGCGGCAATAGCCAAAACCGAGATCCGCAAGCTGGGCAACATTCGGCTTCTTTTCCCGCAGCACATCATAGCCCACAATACCTAATTGTGCCTGTCCGTATTCCACATAAACGGGCACATCTTGAGCGCGAACCAACAACCCTTTCATCGTTCCCGTCGGATCGACAATTTGCAGTTGACGGTTACTAGAGTCCAGAAAGGCACTAAAATCAAGACCTACTTCCTGGAGCAATTGAATCGTTTCTTTAAGTAAAGCCCCTTTGGGGATGGCGACAGTCAGCATGATCGGAGGATGGGGGGATAGGGGGATAGGGACGTTAAGACCCTAACGCAGTTTACCATCTACGATAGACATGGGAGAAGTCAGGTTTCTGGCAGAAACCCCGCTTCTCGCAACACCAGGGGATTAATTTTCTGGACTAAACCGGGCTAACAACTCCTCACGAGAAGCCTGCATACAGACCGGAATCAACTCTTCTAGAGCCAGTTCCATCATGCTCTCTATCATTCCCACTAACTCCTCATCCAAAGAACCAAAGCGAGTCCTTAGTAGCATTTCAATAGTCACTCGTTTAGTCTGCTGAACACCTTGTTCAATGCCTTGTTGAACACCTTGTTCAATGCCTTCTCGTATTCCTTGTCGTATTCCTTGTTGAACACCTTCTTGTACTGTATCTTCTCGCCATTTTAAGTAAGCGGGGGTTAATTCCATAACTAGCTCCTGGTCTTCTGGATTGAGGTCTATTTTAGCTTGTACGTTAATTCGCCATACCCCAATTAGCTCTAGGATATTACGCCGTTGGGGATCATCATCTGGCAACTCTAGCACTTGTTGGATGGCTCTTTTCTGGGTTCCCCCTTTTCCCAAAAGTCTTAACCACAGGGTCTCTGGAGTTTCTGGCAGTTGGTTAATGGCAATGATTCCAGTATGGAAAAGCTTGGCAAACCGGTAAACTCCCGTACACCAGTTCTTTGCATCTGAGTGAGCGCCACAGAGGGTTAACACTTTTTTGGATATGGTAGGGGTTAAAATCCACAGATTGGGTAAGGTTTGGGTATCGATGGGTTCCTTGTCTCGTGTTGCCTGACGATAGAATTCTCCATGGATGTACAGGAGTTTGAGGACACAACTGCTAAGTTCTCGTTTACTGGGACAGTTGCGAAACGGTTCCCATAGGCAAGGGGTAGAGGCAAGTTGAGCGAGTAAACCCAAGGGTGGAGGGTTACTGGGAGGTTCCGGGGAGGGTTGGAAAAAGAGGTCAATTTGCAGGGTTTCCCCTGGAATTTCGCGACTAATTTCTACGGTTCCCAGGGGTTCGAGCAGTTCTTTTAGGTACTGTTTGGCAAATTGATCGTGGGTTTGCCGAGTCATGGCAATGAACAATTAACAATTAACAATGAACAATTTTCATGTCGGCGACAGCCGAAACAATGGATTGGTAGGGGCGGGTTAACCCCATAACTAGAATTCTCACCAGCCCATTTTGTAAACCCGCCCCTCTTCTGTGTCTCCCCAGAGTTTACCATCTACACAAACCAGAAGCCAGGTTTCTCCAAGAAACCCGGCTTCTCGGAACACGAGGGTTAACCCCTATGAGAAGTTAAGAACCGGTCAGGAAAAAGCGAAGGGTATCACCGACCAAACGACCGGCAGCGTGCCATGCATGAACGGGAGGACTTTCATCAGGGTGTTCTTCGACTTCAATCTGATATTCTTCATCGTAAGCGTTATCAATGGCGCTATTGGCGACGGATTGAGTGACACCGGAAACGAACGCAATCAAATTTCTAGACATGATTGTAACCTCATCAACAATCAGATGAACTGGAGGAAGATTGAAATCTGTATGCTCAGATTTCGTTGATTTCCTATGTTTTTGTTTTAGCAAATTTTCAAGGGGAAAATCAATAGTTTTACGTCTTATTATGTCTAGAAAAGAATGCCTTTGACTCAGTTTGACTCCCTAGATCTCTGGATGTATCAGAATGTCTCAAGATGTCTAAAGCTTGTCAAAATGGTGGATAGCTAAGGAGATTTTTGTTATTGTAAATTATAAGGCTGATTCATATTCGAGAGAGTTGTTATGGAAAGCTTAGAGGTGAAAACTATGCAGGCGGTTGATATTGCAGAGTGCTATGAAAGGCCATTTCTTGAGAGTATTGCTACTGATCTGAATCTTAAGGAGACTGCGCGTCGTGTCTTTCACGTGCGGTTGTCTAAATCCAATTTAACAAAGCAGTGGTGTGAGTTGTCTGGCGAACTGAAGGGAGACCATGCACTCAGAAATATTTGGTGGAGAGAGATTCGTGAACCTCTGAAAAACCGGGGATTTGATTATCCAGAGAATGGTAAAAAGACTTGGGTGAAGGTGCGCGAATGGTTGGAGCAGACGAAGTATCAACTCTGGTTGTGGGAGATGCTCACCCAGAAGTCGATACTGACGCAGCAGATGGGGTTTCGGGAAGCGCCTGCATCTTTCGCAGTGAATCATTTGGGGGCGCGTCATCGACCGGCTGAACCCTATGTGGAGCGGGTGAAGATTGGTAGCGAGTTGAAGTTGGAGATGACGGTAGCGGAATCGACTCATTTAACCCTATTGGAGCGGGAACCGAATGGGACGGTGGTGTGTTTGTGTCCTTCGGACTATGCACGGCAGAGTCAGCTTACGGTAGGGGTGCATGAGTTTCCCCAAAAGGAAGCACCCTATCCCACGTTTGCGGCAACGGAGGTGGGTAAGGAGCGGTGGTTGGCGCTGTTGACTCCGGATGCTCCTCGGTTTAGGTGGTTGGAGCAAAGTCGTCATGAGGCGTTGGAGTTGCAACCGGTGCAGTTGCAGGAGGTGTTGGACTATGTGAACGAGGGGAGGAAGGGACGGTTATTGTATACGGAATATGAGGTGTATGAGCCTAGGCGCTAAGAAACCGGGTTTCGGGCTTTGTTTGTAGTAAGCACTTTAGTGCTTAAAAGCCTAGCTAGAGAGGGCTGAAGCCCTCACTACAAACAAAATCTAATGCATCAAATTAGATGAAACAATCCAGTAGGGTGTGTTAGCGAAGCGTAACGCACCCACTCGCTCTCGCCGACCTGAAAATTGTTAATTGTTAATTGAACCATGGACGAACAACGAATCGCACAATACGCGGAACTGATTCAAAAACTGCTCGCCTGTCCGAATGGTGAGGAACTGGAGATTCTGGAAGCCAATGTTGAACTGCTCGATGCGGGGTTATTGGCAGTGATGGCAGCTTATAGCCAATATCTTCGCAGTCAGGGAGAGGAGAATAACGCGAAGTGGTTAGAAGAGTTTGCCCAACACCTGGAACCAGCGATACGAGAAATGGGAGGCTCTGATAATGCCGAGAGTTGGGAAACCGTAAACCAGCAAATCGTGCAACTGTACCAACAGGGACAATATGCAGCCGCTATTCCCCTGGGAGAGAGGGCGATCGAACTGGCGCGGGAGCGGTGGGGGAATGAGCATGAAAACGTAGCCACGAGTCTGAACAACCTGGCAGAGTTGTACAAGTCTCAAGGCAGATACAGCGATGCCGAACCCCTGTACCAAGAAGCTTTAGCCATCATCCGCATCGCCCTACCCGAAAACCATCCCAACCTTGCCACCCACCTGAACAACCTGGCAGGGTTGTACCGGTCTCAAGGCAGATACACGGAAGCCGAACCCCTGTTCCAAGAAGCATTAGCCATCGACCGCATCGCCCTACCCGAAAACCATCCCGACCTTGCCACCCACCTGAACAACCTGGCAGTGTTGTACCGGTCTCAAGGCAGATACACGGAAGCCGAACCCCTGTTCCAAGAAGCATTAGCCATCGACCGCATCGCCCTACCCGAAAACCATCCCGACCTTGCCACCCACCTGAACAACCTGGCAGTGTTGTACCGGTCTCAAGGCAGATACACGGAAGCCGAACCCCTGTTCCAAGAAGCATTAGCCATCGACCGCATCGCCCTACCCGAACACCATCCCAACCTTGCCACCCACCTGAACAACCTGGCAGGGTTGTACCGGTCTCAAGGCAGATACACGGAAGCCGAACCCCTGTACCAAGAAGCATTAGCGATCGCCCGCCTCGCCCTACCCGAAAACCATCCCTCCCTTGCCACGAGTCTGAACAACCTGGCTCTGTTGTACCAGTCTCAAGGCAGATACACCGATGCCGAACCCCTGTACCAAGAAGCGATCGCCATAGACCGCATCGCCCTACCCGAAAACCATCCCTCCCTTGCCACCCACCTGAACAACCTGGCTGGGTTGTACCAGTCTCAAGGCAGATACACGGAAGCCGAACCCCTGTTCCAAGAAGCATTAGCCATCGACCGCATCGCCCTACCCGAACACCATCCCAACCTTGCCACCCACCTGAACAACCTGGCAGGGTTGTACCGGTCTCAAGGCAGATACACGGAAGCCGAACCCCTGTACCAAGAAGCATTAGCCATCGACCGCATCGCCCTACCCGAAAACCATCCCGACCTTGCCACCCACCTGAACAACCTGGCAGTGTTGTACCGGTCTCAAGGCAGATACACGGAAGCCGAACCCCTGTTCCAAGAAGCATTAGCCATCGACCGCATCGCCCTACCCGAACACCATCCCGACCTTGCCACCCACCTGAACAACCTGGCTCTGTTGTACGAGGCTCAAGGCAGATACACGGAAGCCTTGGAGCAATTCCAAGCTTCTCTGGAGTGCGAACAAAACCGACTGCGCTATATCTTCAGCACCCATTCTGACCGGGAGCGCCGGGAATATCTGCAATCCAACCGCGACACCTATGATTTATTCCTTAGCCTGGTTTCCCAGTATCTAGCCGATGACCCGGAAGCGGTGGGGGCTGCCCTCGATGCCGTGTTGCGCCGCAAGTCCCTGACCACGGCAGCTTTGGCGGCCCAGAGTGCGGTTATCCATGGGGGGCGCTATGGAGAAACGGTGATGGCTCTGTTCCGTCAGTGGCAAGACGCTCTGGAGCAACTGCGGGAAGCGACGTATAGCCCACCCCCTCCCCAGATTGACCCAGAGGTTGACCGAAAACAGCGCCAGGAGCATCGCCAGCGCGTCAAAGAGCTGCAAACTGAAGCGGAAAGCCTGGAAAAACAATTAGCCAAGGAAGTGCCGGAACTGCAACTGAACCAAGACACCATTAACCGGCAAGGGGTTGCCGACCAACTGCCGGAAGGTTCGGCCCTGGTGGAGTTTGTCCTCTTCCAACGCTATGATTTTGATGGAGAAAAAGGCAAGGAGTGGCAAGAGGAGCGCTATCTGGCGTTTACGGTGATGGCGCATCAACCGGAGCAGGTGCGGTTAATTGATTTAGGAGAAGCGGAAGCCTTGGACGGGTTGATTACCCAGTTTCGCGGCTATTTTACCGGCTCAGGGGATAACCTGGCGCGTCATAAGCCTGGGTTTGCCGAGCAGCAAGCGCAGAAGCAGAAGCAGGAACAGGAGCAAGTCTATCGGGTTCTCTGCCAACCGTTGATTGAGGCGTTGGCTGGGGTTTCCCACTGGTTCCTGGCTCCGGATGGGGCGCTGAATTTGCTGCCGTTTCAGATTTTGCCGATGCCCTCTCCCCCAGCCCCTCTCCCACGGGCGAGGGGGGTTGGAGATTGCTTCGTTCCACTGCGTTCCACTCGCAATGACGTAGAAGAGGGGTCTGTCATGGCGACCGAAGGGAAGCCATCTCTTTCCTCTCCCGACACTGGAGATTGCTTCGCTCCACTGCGTTCTGCTCGCAATGACATAGAAGAAGAGTCTGTCATGGCGACCGAAGGGAAGCCATCTCTTTCTTCTCCCGATACTGGAGATTGCTTCGCTCCACTGCGTTCCACTCGCAATGACGGGGGGGAGGAGGGGAAGCCATCCCAGGGTTATCTGGCCAATATATATAGTATGAGTTACCTGAGTTCAGGACGCGACCTGCTGCCGCGCCAGTTACCGAAGCGTAAGCTGAATGTGTGTCCGGCAACGATTCTGGCTGACCCTGATTATGATTGGGATGGGGTTCCCTTCGACTCCGCTCAGGGTACGGACGCTCAGGGTACAGACGCTCCCTTCGACTCCGCTCAGGGTACGCAGAGTGAGTTGGGAGGGGAAACCCTAACCACCCTCTCCGGGTTTGGTCGTGCCGTGGGAACGGATATCTTTGGTCGCCAAGTGGCTGAACGGCTGGGAACACAAGCCTATCTGGATAAGGAAGCCGTCTCCACCCATCTCACCCATAGCGCCTGTCCGCGCATCCTGGCTATTGCCACCCACGGCTTCGCCCGCACGGGACAAAAGCCTTATGTTGAGTTTGTTCTAGCGTTACTTGTGGCTAACCCCGAACAGGAAACCCAACTCTTTGAGCAACATTCTGACTTAATGAACCCGCACCTATTAGAAGAGGTCGAGCAAGTTATCCAATATTGCCAAGATAATAATTATCCCGAATTTACCCAACGCCTCCGCGCTCTAACCCCCAACATCCAAGCCTACCTCAACGCCCATCCCCCCAGCCGCCTAGACTCGGAAGCGGCGGAGGATGCCATGTACCGGGCGGGGGTTGCCCTGGCAGGAGCGAATATCTGGAACCAGGGTAAGCCGCTCCCAGAGGGGATGAAGGGGGTGCTGTTGGCTCAGGATATTGCTGCCTTAGACCTGTGGGGCAATGAACTGAGCGCCCTGATTGCCTGCCAAACGGGACTCGGTGAGGTGGCCTCTGGCGAGGGCGTGTTTGGCTTACGCCGGGCGTTTGTGGTCGCCGGGTCAAAAACCCTAATCATGAGCCTCTGGTCAGTTCCCGCCCTAGCGACGGCGTATCTGATGGAACGCTTCTTCCACCACCTGGAGGAAGGTCTAGGACGCGCCGCAGCCCTTGCCCATGCTCAGTCTGATGTCTGCAACGTCACGGCTGGGGAGTTGCGCCAGTCGGACTTAGGGCAGAGTATTTTACAGGAACAAAAGAGAAATTACGCAGATGAAGAGCGTCCCCTGTCCCATCCCTATTATTGGGGTGCGTGGGTATGTCAGGGAGATATTGGGCAATTGTCAGTGGCTGCAATGACAAGTGTTTAAGCGGATTTTATATCAAGTTCGGTGACTCAGTTATAATATGTCATTGCGAAGGTCGCGCAAGCGGAATGAAGCAATCTCAACCATCTCGTAAGTCTCGGCGATTGCTTCCCTGCGATCGCAATGACAACTGTTTCACCGGACTTGATATTAATTGTTTCGGCTGTCGCCAATATGAAAGTTGTTAATTGATATTACCACGATAGACACGCTAGAAAACCGGCTTCTGGGAAACAAGGGCATTAATTCTCCGGACTAAACCGGGCTAACAACTCCTCACGAGACGCTTGCATACAAATAGGAATCAACTCTTCTAGAGCCAGTTCCATCATGCTCTCTATCATTCCCACTAACTCCTCATCCAAAGAACCAAAGCGAGTCCTTAGTAGCATTTCAATAGTCACTCGTTTAGTCTGCTGAATACCTTGTTGAACACCTTCTTGTACTGTATCTTCTCGCCATTTTAAGTAAGCGGGGGTTAATTCCATAACTAACTCCTGGTCTTCTGGATTGAGATCTATTTTAGCTTGTACATTAATTCGCCATACGCCAATGAGTTCTAGAATATTACGCCGTTGGGGATCATCATCTGGCAGCTCTAGCACGTGTTGGATGGCTCTTTTCTGGGTTCCTCCTTTTCCCAACAGTCTTAACCAGAGGGTTTCTGGGGTTTCGGGGAGTTGGTTAATGGCGATAATTCCGGTGTGGAAAAGCTCGGCAAATCGGTAAACTCCCCTACACCAGTTCTTTGCATCTGAGTGAGCGCCACACAGGGTTAACACTTTTTTGGATACGGTGGGGGTTAAAATCCACAGATTCGGTAAGGTTTGGGTATCTATGGGTTGTTTGTCTCGTGTTGCCTGACGATAGAATTCTCCATGGATGTACAGCAGTTTGAGGACACAACTACTAATTTCTCGTTTACTGGGACAGTTGCGAAACGGTTCCCATAGGCAAGGGGTAGAGGCAAGTTGAGCGAGTAAACCCAAGGGTGGAGGGTTACTGGGAGGTTCCGGGGAGGGTTGGAAAAAGAGGTCAATTTGCAGGGTTTCCCCTGGAATTTCGCGACTAATTTCTACGGTTCCCAGGGGTTCGAGCAGTTCTTTTAGGTACTGTTTGGCAAATTGATCGTGAGGTTGCCGAGTCATGGCAATTAACAATGAACAATGAACAATGAACAATTTTCATGTCGGCGACAGCCGAAACAATGGATTTGTAGGGGCGGGTTAACCCCATAACTAGAAGACTCACCAGCCCATTTTGTAAACCCGCCCCCCTTCTCTGTCTCCCTCCAGAGTTTACGTCTATACAAACCAGAAGTGTTGTAGATGGGATGGGGAGATGGCTTATTCCCCATTCCCCATTCCCTATTCCCTAAAATTAAGCGTTGACGGGGGTGGGTTGTTTTTGGAAAAAACGATCGCGGATTGAATCTGCCATTTGTGCTGGCATTAATCCTAAATCGGTTTTCGATTGATCGGGCGTAGCATGATCCACGAGGATATCGGGAACACCTAAACGCTGCACGGGAACCACGATATTGGCATCCATGAGCGCTTCCGCAATACCGGAACCGAAACCGCCGATTAAACTGCCTTCTTCGAGGGTGGCAACGCGACCGATTTTTTCGGCTAAGGGTAGAATCAATTCGGTGTCTAAGGGTTTGGCAAAGCGAGCGTTAACCACGGTGGTTTCGACTCCATGTTCGCTCAACAACTCGGCTACCTGTAGGGCAGGATGCACCATGGAACCATAGGCAACTAAGAGTAAATCATCGCCATTGCGTAAGATTTCCCCTTTGCCAATTTCCAAGGGTTCCCAGCCTTCTTCCATCAGAGGCACACCGTAACCATTGCCGCGAGGATAGCGCATGGCGATCGGGCCGTCGGTATAATTAATGCCGGTGACGATCATCCGTTGCAGTTCGCCTTCATCTTTGGGAGCCATCAGCACCAAATTGGGCAAGCAGCGCAAGTAAGAAATATCATACATGCCTTGGTGGGTGGGGCCGTCTGCACCGACAATTCCCGCCCGGTCTAAACAGAAGAAGACGGGGAGCTTTTGGATACAGACATCATGGATCACTTGGTCGTAAGCCCGTTGCAGGAAGGTGGAATAAATAGCAGCAACTGGCCGCATTCCTTCGCAAGCTAACCCGGCAGCCAGGGTAACGGCATGTTGTTCGGCAATACCGACATCAATATACTGGTCGGGTAATTTGGCGTGGAGTTTGTCGAGACCGGTTCCTGTGGCCATGGCTGCGGTAATGCCGATGATTTTGGGGTCATTTTCCGCCAGTTGGGTGAGGGTATGGGCAAAGACTTTGGAGTAGGAGGGCGGTTTGGGCTTATTGGAGGGGATGGCCTTACCCGTGGCTAAGTTAAAGGGACTTTGGGCATGATAGCCGACTTGATCGTTTTCGGCGATCGCATAACCTTTTCCTTTTGTCGTGGACACATGCACCAATACCGGCCCCTCAATTTTGTGGGCTTGCTCAAACGTGGTGATTAGCTCCTGCAAGTCGTGGCCATCCACCGGCCCCATGTAGGTGAAGCCCAATTCCTCAATCACAGCCCCGACTTTAGACACAGCCAAGCGCTTCATGCCTTCCTTGACTCGTTCCATCTCTGGGGTGAAGGTTTCTCCTAAGAAGGGAATATGCTTAAACTGCTCTTCCAAGTTATCGGTCAAAAACTGCATCTGCGGACTGAGACGCATTTTATTCAGATACCGGGAAATGGCTCCCACATTGGGAGAAATGGACATTTCATTATCATTTAAGACCACCAAGAGGCGCGTATGGGGTAAATGGCCGGCATGGTTAATGGCTTCTAGGGCCATTCCTCCGGTGAGCGATCCATCGCCAATGATGGCAGCCACGTTGTAATTTTCGCCCATCCTATCCCGTGCCAAAGCCATGCCCAGCGCCGCAGAAATGCTCGTAGAAGCGTGTCCAGCACCAAAATGGTCAAATTTGCTCTCCGATCGCTTTAAATAGCCTGCAACGCCATCTTTTTGCCGTAAGGTATGAAATTGGTTGTAGCGTCCCGTAATCATTTTATGGGGATAGGCTTGGTGACCCACATCCCAAACGACTTTATCGTGGTCAAGATCCAGGGTTTGATAGAGGGCTAAGGTGAGTTCAACCACGCCTAAACCGGGGCCTAAATGACCTCCACTAGCGGCGATCGTTTGCAGATGCTTTTCTCGGATCTGACGTGCGACTTGTTCCAATTGGGCAATGGACAGGCCATGCAATTGGTTGGGGTGAGTGAGTTCACTTAAATGCATAGGTAAGGTGTCCTCGGTTTTCTATAAACTTAGTTTTCCATACCTTATCCACTGTAAATTATTAGAGTGCAGTTGTAGCTTCTAATCTCACTGCAAAGTAATAATTAGAAACAACTGCTGGCCCTGTTGTGTTTTGTGAGGAGTCGTAAGGATGCCTAATCCTAAATTTTGCCTAATGTCTGCCTTGAGTCCCTTGATGGGTGGGGTTTTGCTCGCCGCCTTCAGTGCTGTATTTGCGCCCTCCCAACCGGCGATCGCCCGGAATGGCTTTGAAACCTGTAATTATGAGTTAGCTCAGATGGGTATCTCTGCTCCAGAGCGCTCTAGAGCTTGTGGTGCAGCTTTATATCCCAGGGATATTTCTGCCTGTGTCATCAGAATTGCCAATGATAATGATGATATTGGCCCGTCAGCCGCTTTATCCACTTGTCGCCAAGTGCGTCGTCCTTTAGATTTAGCCAGTTGTGTCACTGATATTAATCGCCTAGATGAATCCGATCTGATCGCGACTACTGCCCTAGAGACTTGTCGGCGATCGCTTTTACCCCGACGTTTTTCCCAATGTGTGGTCGGGATCACTCGCGATATGGACTTAACTCCACAAACGGCGATCGCCGATTGTATTGAAGCTCGCGAAAAACCCAGAGGATTCTATCCCGATTTATCCAGGGTTGGCCAACCTTTAGCCCCCACTCCCGGAGCGCCTCCACCCCTACCCCTAATTCCTGGTATTGAACCGGATTTAGATCAGTTAGGTATTCCCAGTCGATAGGCTGAGGTAGGAGGGGGGATCGAGAAATGGAGTATCTCCCCCATCCTCCCCATCCTGATGAATCCTAACCAAGCTATGGCAAACTATATAACGGCAACTAAGTGATCGCGTGAAGGTGTGAACGCAACCATGAGTGAATTTTTAGATTATCTCAAACCCAACTATAAGTATGCTTATGTGGCAGTGGGTGAATTTAAGCCGGGTAAGTTTGCTGAGGCAAGAGAGCTGTACGAAGAGGCGATCGCCACCTATAGCGAAGGATTTGAGGGAGCCTACTTGCTGCAAGAACCCGGAACAGACCGGGGGATTGCCGTCATCTTCTGGGATCATATTGAGGATATGGAAGCCAATAAGAATGAGGCCAATGAAAAGATTTTACACAAGATGCTACCGTTGTTTGTTGAGCCTCCGGTGACCACGTTCTATCAAGTTTGTAGTGAAATCCGTCCCCAATCTTAAACGGCGATCGCCTCCTCCTTCTTCTGTCATTTTCCGTGAGTGGCAGAAGAGCGCTATCACAACGGCTAGAAAGTAGGGAGATCCGAATCAAGGGTACGGTGCAGTCGTCTAGGCAAAGTAGCCTCAATCTTCCAAAATTAGAATATCTATCTATGTAACTTCTCGCTATCCTTTATTATCAACGATGACGACTGTACTTGAACAAGGCACAATCAATATTCATACCGAGAATATTTTCCCGATTATCAAAAAATCCCTCTATTCTGACCATGAGATTTTCTTTCGGGAATTGGTTTCTAATGCGGTAGATGCGATCGCCAAATTAAAAATGGTCTCCCACACCGATGAATTTTCCGGTGAAGTCGGAGAACCCGAAATTGTCATTAGCCTCGATAAAGAGAAGAAAACCCTCTCCATTAGCGATAATGGCATCGGCATGACGGCTGATGAAGTCAAAAAATATATCAACCAAGTCGCCTTTTCTAGTGCGGAAGAATTCCTAGAAAAGTATAAGGGAACCACAGAAGAAGGGATTATCGGCCATTTTGGTCTAGGATTTTACTCCTCCTTCATGGTCGCCAAACAAGTTGAAATTGATACCCTATCTTATCGAGACGGAGCGCAAGCGGTTCATTGGACTTGTGATGGTTCCCCAGCCTTCAAGCTCGAAGATTCGGAGCGTACTACCCGTGGAACCACCATTATTCTGACTCTGATGGATGAAGAGGAAGAATACTTAGAACCCACTCGGATTAAGCAGTTGGTGAAAACCTACTGTGATTTTATGCCGGTTTCCATTATGCTCGATGGGGAGCAAATTAATAAACGGGATGCTCTATGGCGACAATCTCCACGAGATCTGACGGATGAGGACTATCTAGAGTTCTATCGCTACCTCTATCCCTTCCAAGAGGAACCCCTGCTCTGGATTCATCTGAAAACCGATTATCCTTTCCTGCTTAATGGGATTTTGTATTTCCCAAAACTGAAACCGGATGTAGATGTCACCAAAGGACAGATTAAGCTGTTCTGTAATCAGGTGTTCGTCTCCGAGCATTGCGAGGAGATTATTCCGAAGTTCCTGCTTCCCATGCGCGGGGTGATTGACAGTCCTGATATTCCCCTGAATGTGTCCCGTTCTGCTTTGCAAATGGATCGCACCGTTCGCAGGATAGCAGACTTTGTGGCTAAAAAAGTCGGCGATCGCCTCAAAGAACAATACCGCGACTCCCGCGAAGACTACATCAAGAGCTGGAAAGACTTAGGCACATTCGTTAAATTTGGCTGCCTCAACGACGACAAATTCAAAGGGCAAGTCGAAGATATCGTCATCTACCGTACCACTTGGGACGGCGAAAGTGCCGACAGTTCCCCAGAAGTGCAAGTGCAAACGGAAGGAGACGACGCTTGGCAAGAGGTGCAACCGAGCAACAAAGACGCGCAAGGGCATACCTATAGCACCTTAAAAGAATACCTGGAGCGCAACAAAGAGCGCCACGAAAATCGGGTCTTCTACTGCACCGATGAAGTGAATCAAGGAACCTATATCCAACTTCACCAAAATCAAGGATTAGAAGTTCTCTATATGGACTCCTTCATCGATCCTCACTTTATCAGCTTCCTAGAGCGCGAGCATTCCGATGTCAAGTTTGCCCGCGTCGATGCCGAAATTGATGAGCAATTGTTGGATAAGGAAAACGACAAAGAAATTGTCGATCCGAAAACCAATACCACTGCCAGCGAACAGATTAAAGAACTGTTCGAGAAAGCGCTGAATAAACCCAAACTTCAGATTCGCACAGAATCTTTGAAAGGCAATAATAACGAGCAAAACCCACCCGCAATGGTGTTATTGCCAGAATTCATGCGTCGCTTGCAGGAAATGAACGCCATGTTCCAACAAGAAACAGCCAAGTTTCCCGAAGAGCATATTCTGTTAGTCAATACCGCTCACCCCTTAATTCAAGACTTATTGCGCTTGAGTCAAGGCACAATTATTTCCGGTGAAGGATCTTCTCCTTCTGCGGAATTAGCCAATCTGATTTGCAATCAAGTTTACGATTTGGCGCTGATGGCACAAAAAGGCTTTGATGCCGGTGGTATGAAGTCTTTTGTCGATCGTTCGACGCAAGTCTTAACCCGCTTAACGGCGAAAGCGTAATCATCAAGCCAATTTGTAGTAGACCGGCAAGCTTAAAATTGGGGGTAAGAGTGTAGGTTGGGTTGAGGAACGAAACCCAACACCCGTCTGACGAAAGTTGGGTTTCACTTCGTTCAACCCAACCTACAGTTTTAAGCTTGCCAAGCCAGTAGGGGCGGGTTTTACCCAAATCTAGAATACCCACCCATAACTTCCCTAAACCCGCCCCCACCAATACACCCAGATTAATCATCTCTCGCTCAACTTTGAGCAAGTTTTAACCTTGGTCAAACAACTACCCGAACCCGAAAAACTGCAATTAAGTCAAGCACTGGCTAGAGAATTGTTAGATAGTAAATTAACCACCCTTTTAGAGTCTTTCAAAACTGATGAACTATCGCTAGATACAATTACTCAAGAGGTTGAAGCCGTGAGAAGTGAAATTTATACTCAACAATCAGCCAACTAAAGTCATTATCGATACTAATCTTTGGATTAGTTTCTTGATTGGTAAGGAATTAGCGAGTCTGAAAGAATTACTCGTCAATCAGAGGATTCAAGTGGTCTTATGCGACCAAATCAAAGAAGAAATTAATCGAGTGATACAAAGACCAAAGCTACAAAAATATTTTTCAGCCGAGAAAGTCCAAGAACTGCTAGAGTTTTTAGGGATAATTGGTGTATCTATAGACATTGTATCAGAGGTCTCTATTTGTCGGGATACCAAAGATGATTACAGGGGATGTAGATTTATTAACTTTAGGGGAGTTTGATGGGACAAAAATTTTAACTTACCAGGATTTTTTAGAGGAAATAAATCCATGATACCTAGCCTGGCGATCGCCCTTAATTTTCCCTTACAATGTAACCACCCGTGTTTGAGCTTCTGTACAAGACTTGGGTTTGACTACAATTTCCACATCTCTACCCAATGCATTCAGAAACCGAAATAACCGGGTAGTGGAAAACCCAGACAGCTTTCCATTGACTAATGCTGACACTTTAGGCTGGTCAATTCCTAGCAGTTTTGCTGCCTCAGTTTGAGTCATATTTTGAGCAGAAATAATACTACTAATTCTTCGAGCTAATTCTGCCTTGACCAGTAATTCTTCAGCGTTCTCTAACTCTAAATCGGCAAATATGTTACTACTTCCAGTTTGGACTGGGATAGGTTGATTCATGGTTTTCTTGCTTCGTATAATTCTCTGAATAATGTTCTTTAGCGCGTTTAAGCCTGGCCTCAATTAACTCAATATCTTGCTTAGGCGTTGCAATTCCTTGTTTTGACTTCCATGCCTCAATTATGCTACTTGTGGTAGATCAGATCAATGCCGGAGTATTTACAGTCCCAGTTTCTCTGTGCGGGTGGCGATCGCTCCTAGGTATGTTGGCACCTTTTCAGCCTGCCTTACGTCCGGATTAGGGCCCTAAGAAGGTGACGTTTGTCAATCTTGGGGTTTCTTTTGGTAAAGTTAAGTAACGGTATCTTAAATCAAGGATGAGTGGATTTAGCGGTTTTCCTATGCACAAAACATTAAAGTCAATCAAGTATCCTCTATTAGCTGCGGCGATCGCCACCGGCCTCGTGGCCGCTGTACCCACCCTAACCCTCGCCAATGGCTTACCCGGACTCACCATCTTTGGTGGCCCAGGACGGGAAAATACCCTGCCCTTCCGCCTCGACTATGATGGTATTGCCAATGAATGGGATCGTTATCGGTTCCGGGTTCCCACCAAGAAGCTCACCGAAGCCGTTCAGTCCTTTACCATCTCCTATTCCGAGAGTCCCGCCAACTTTACGGGGAAAATCAGTCCCGATGACGTGGAAGTACGGATCAAAGGAGAAACCCAACCCCTAGAAGAGGTGATTTGGGATAAGGAAAATAAGGTGGTGGAGATTTATCCAGAAAATCCTATCCCCGCAGGAACGGCAGGATTAGAATTGGTCTTTTCCAATGTCAAAAACCCCGGATTTGGCATTTATCGGTTTAAGTGCTTAATTTTCACCCCTGGAGAAGTGCCTCTTCCCCGCTATATTGGCACATGGGAACTGAGCATCAGCCCATAATTGATAGGGAATGGGGAATAGGGAATAGGGAATAGAGTTTCCCTGTTCTACCCTTTCCGCCTTTGAGGATACATCCCACAAGATATGGTAGAATAAGCGATTGTGGCATTTTTATTCGAGTCGCTAATTATTTAGGTGAAACAAATTCTATGAGTAAACGCACCTTAGAAGGAACCAACCGCAAACAAAAGAGAACATCAGGATTTCGGGCCCGGATGCGGAGCCATACCGGCCGCCGAGTGATTCGCTCCCGTAGAAAAAAAGGTCGTCATCGGTTAAGCGTTTAAGCTTTGAGAGCCTCGCTTGGTAAAAGTGGGAGAATGGGGAAGATAGGGGAGATGGGGGATTAACTTTTACCTATTCCCTATTCCCTAATCCCTATTCCCTATTCCCTATTCCCTAATCATGCTCCCCAAAGCTAACCGACTTAAAAATCGACGAGATTTTGTCGGGGTCTATCGTCAAGGTATCCGACAGGAAAGTGCCCATTTGACCCTAAGAGCTTTAGGGCCAAAGCTTTCTCCTTCGCAAAATGCCCGCCGTCCTAGCCATCCCACCCAAATCGGCATTGTGATTGCCAAAAAAGTTGATAAACGAGCAGTTTATCGCAATCGGATCAAACGGCAAATTCGGGCCAAACTGCGCCAGCTCCTGCCTGAAATTCAGAGGGGGTGGCGATTGGTTTTCATTGTGCGCCCAAGCATTCAATCCTGCAATTCTGGCGAATTTCTGCGAGAATTAGAGCAGTTATTGGCACAGGCAGAGGTACTGAATGGGAATTAAAGAAGATGTAATTTATGAGGGTGGCCCCCATGTTGGAGATTTAATCTTCAATATTTTGATTGGTTTTACAATCATTGCCCTTCCTCTAACGATTGGTTCGATGATTCGAGCCATTTGGTCTCGATATCGGATTACCAATCGTCGGATATCGACCACTGGAGGATGGATGGGGCGCAACCGCACTGATGTGATTTACTCAGAAATGGCCCAGGTGGTGGTGGTTCCTAGGGGGTTTGGTGCTTGGGGGGATATGGTGATTACCCTGAAGGACGGCAGCCGCCTAGAAATGCGATCGCTTCCCCAGTTTCGAGAACTGTATGACTATATCAATAGCAAAATCTCCAAAAACGCCCAAACTAAAAGTGGCTCTGCGGGTCAGGTTAAAGCCTAATCCCGATCTTTGTCCGAGGACAGTAAAAACCCTGGAAATGGGGACTTTTGACTGTCCTTGGTCAACATTGATTAAATATTGATCTCAGATTAATCAGATCAAGCCTCCGACAATCAGATACACTGAAGAGGCAGTTCCTCAGCGCAAAGGTTAACTCACGACGAATGGATTTTGGTATTGGTTTTCTTTCCAGCAATGTTATGCTACCGATCCTGGACTTTTTCTACGGGATCGTACCGAGCTATGGTTTGGCGATCGTCGCCCTAACCTTGGTGATTCGATTTGCTCTGTATCCCCTGAGTGCCGGATCAATTCGCAGTATGCGCCGCTCTCGTGTGGTACAACCCTACATGCAGAAGCGACAAGAAGAAATTCGCAATCGGTATAAAGACAATCCTGAAAAACAACAGGAAGAGATGGCGAAGCTCTTCAAAGAAGTGGGTAATCCCTTAGCCGGATGTTTGCCCGTGCTAATCCAAATGCCGGTGCTATTTGCCCTGTTTGCGACGTTGCGAGGATCGCCGTTTGCAGATGTCAACTATACGGTGGATGTGCAAATCTTTCCCCAAGAACAGATTGAGCGAATTCAACCGCAAATTTATGCCACTAAACCCCAGAATATCTATATAGAAGATGGAGTTCACGCTAAAGTAGCAGCAATTTTGCCCGGAGGGAATAAGATTGGCGTGGGCGAAAAAACGCAAATTAATCTGCAAACTGTAGAAGGACAAACGGTTAACGAGTTGGTGGCTCAGTATCCGGATCAGGTGCAAAAGCTGCAACCGAGTTGGACAGTAACCAAAGGTGAAGAGCTGGTAGAGGTAAATCCTGATGGTACATTGGTGGCCCGCCAACCAGGGGAAGTCACCCTTCAAGGTACGGTTCCCGGATTAGCCGCACAGAAAGGATTTTTGTTCATTCAAGCTCTGGGACGAGTCGGGGCTTTTGATGATAATGGCAATATTAACTTCGATATCCTGGGGATGATCTTGTTCTTCGGGGTCAGTTTGTATCTTAACCAGGTGCTGTCTGGCCAGGGAGCAAGCACGAATGATGCCAATTCTCAACAACAAACTATCAATAAGATTACACCGGTGATCTTTACGGGGATGTTTTTATTCTTTCCCTTACCGGCTGGGGTTTTGATGTATATGGTGATTGCTAATATTTTCCAAACGGCACAAACGTTTATTTTGTCTAAGGAACCGTTGCCGGAAAATATCCAGAAGTTGGTTGAGGAAAAAGGACTGAGCGTTAGTCCTGCGGGTACGATATCTGAGAATCGCTCGGATCTGCCTTTTGAAAAGCGGTCGAAAAAGAAAAGTAAACCGGAATCGAAAAAGAAATAGGCATCGGTAGCAGCGATGAAGGAAACCATGCAAAAGCGGGGCCAGCAGTGGCTAGAAGACCTGTTGAAAAAGATGGGACTAGCTACTGCGGTGAGGGTGGAGGTGATTGAAGGATGGTCAGGACAGGAAACGTCTTGGTTGATCATTGACCCTTCACCCTTGAGTGCGTCTCAGATTGAACAGTTGGTGGGTACGGGTGGGGAAAGTTTGGATGCGATTCAGTATCTGATTAATGCGATTCTGAATCTGGGACAAGACCGAGAGGAACAGGGGTCGTTTACTTTGGAGTTGAATGGCTATCGTCATCAGCGACAGCAGGAAGTGCAGAAGATGGCTGAGGTGGCGGCCTATACGGTGCGTCAAACGGCGATTGAGTATGAGATGAAGGCGCTGTCATCGGCGGAGAGGAGGGAGGTACATCAGTTTCTGCAATCTTATGAGGATCTGGAAACGGAGAGTGTGGGTAAGGAGCCTCATAGACGGTTGATTGTGCGACAGCGACCCCAGATTGGGGAGTAGTTGGCAAGGAGGTGGAAGGATGCAGATGATCCATATTCCTGGGTTGTTGAAGTGCCCAGAGGGAAGGCTGAAGATTGAGGTTGATCAGTATCTGGATGGGTTGGATTCTTTGATGCCGGTTCAGGGCTGGATGAAGATGATTCACCAAGGGAGCTATTTGGAGGTGAAGGCGATCGCCGAGACGATTGTAACTCTAAAGTGCGATCGCTGTCTGCAACAGTATAATCATCGACTGCGGGCGAAGGCGAAGGAGTTGATTTGGCTCGACCCCAATGCGGATACCCTCAATGACAATTTACCCTTAGAGCGGGAAGTGCCGTTAGAGGATTTGGTGGAAACCCTCTCCCCCAATGGCCATTTTGACCCAGAAAGCTGGCTCTATGAACAGCTTTGCTTACGACTTCCCCATCGGCAACTCTGCGATAAAGATTGTCCAGGGATTGAGGTGAATCAGGAAATGGCTGAGAGTGAGGAGACTGCTGTAGATAGCCGTTGGTCTGCTTTGGCTAATCTGAAGGATCAATTGGGGCGATCGTAATGTTGGCTCGTAGAGCGTAGGGTGGGCAGGAAAAGGCCGCAATATCATTCAAATTCTACAAGCAGACCCTGCCCACCTTACTGCTATAGTTTAATGGATTATCCGGACTTGATATTACCCATTACCGCGAAGGGGAAAGAATGGTTGCCATCTGGTCAACGGGTGCTTTTTCTAACCGGGGGCCTTGGATCTGGACGATCGCCGATCCGAGACAATTACCCCAACGAGCAGCTTGTGCTGCACTATAGCCATGAGTGAGACCATATAACGCACCACCAGCAAAGGCATCCCCTGCGCCTACAGTATCTAGGGGTTTGACAGGAAATCCTTCTACGGTCACAACTTGTTTATTTTCTACTACCAAACAGCCCTTATCACTATCCGTAATAAACGCCAGATTAACCATGTCTGCGATCTTTTGGGCACAAGCGTCGAGGTCTTCTAAGTCTAAAAACTGACGAATTTCATCCGCATTGCAAAACAGCACATCGCAATAATCGGTGACCACTTTACGGAAATCATCGCGGAAACTATGCAATAAAAATGGATCGGAAAGGGTAAAAGAGACTTTCACCCCATGGCGCTTAGATTGCTCCATGGTCTCAATACAAGCTTGGCGGGGATCGTCTGCTGTCCAGAGATAACCTTCTACATAGCTATATTGACAGCGCTTGAGCTTCTCGACATCAATATCACTGGGGGCGAGGGTACTCGAAACTCCCAAATTGGTACACATGGTGCGCTCTGCATCAGGGGTGGTTAAGACCACACAAGTCCCTGTGGGGCCGTTTGTTAGGGAGGCAGGTTCAACTTCAAATTCAATTCCTGCCGCTTTCATATCTTGGGCATAAAACTCGCCGTTCTCATCTTGGCTGACTTTACCGGTGTAAAAGCCTGTACCGCCACTTTGGGCGATCGCGATCATGGTATTAGCCGCAGAGCCTCCAGACCTTAATTGTAGGGCATCTCGCTGGAGTCCTGCTAAAATTTTCCCCTGAGCTTTGGTATCTACCAGGGTCATGACTCCGCGATCGAGGGCCTGTTCAGTAATAAACTGGTCTTCAACAAAGGCCAACACATCCACTAAAGCATTACCGACACCAAAGACATCCAACTGATTACTCATGTTGATTACTAATTCTCCTTATTTGCAGTAGGTTACAGCACTTTTTGCTGCTATGAGATCCCTTAAGATTCCTCTCAATTCCCCTTTTAATGTAATCCATTAGGGCCACACCTGCTGGGATTGTCCCGCAATCAAGTCCCATAAGCGGATGGTTTTGTCGCTGCTACCGGTGGCTAGGGTGCGATTATTGGGGTGAATAGCTATGGCTGAAACACCACCCGTATGACCCCTTAAGGTATGTACTAACTCCCCGGTAACTAGGTTCCAAACTTTGACCTCTCCGGCACTTGACCCGGTGACTATATAACGGGCATCCTGAGTCATAGCGAGCGATCGCACTTGGGCCCCTTTTTCCTGTAAACGGCGACTGGTGGGAATCTCTTCCTTTCCTTCTTCAACGGGTCGCAAATCCCACACGCGCACCTGGCCATCTTCTCCTCCGGAGGCTAAGAGTTTACCATCTCTTGTCAGTGCCAACCCGTAGACTGCACCCTGATGAGCGGGGAAACTAGAGACTAACTCTAAGCGATTTAAATCCCACAGGTAGATCTGACCCTCGGCGCTGCCGCAGGCTAACCAACGGCGATCGCCACTCAAGGTAACTGTATAAATGGTGGCTTCGGGGCCGCCGAGGGTTTTCAGCAACACCCCGGTTTGTAGATCCCATAGCTTGACGGTGCGATCGTCTCCTCCACTGACCAATAGTTGATTATCAGCACTAATCTCTAAGCCATACACCCCACCCCGATGGGCCGTCAAGGTCTCAATTAAGCGGCCGGTAATCCAATTCCACAGCTTAATTTTGCCGTCAAAACTGCCACTCGCAATTACCGGTTGAATGGGACTGATCGCTAAAGACCAAACGGAGGTTTCATGACTGGAAAAAGTCTGTAGAGGGGATGAATTCTCCCGTGCCGCAACAGGCCAAATCTTCAGGCTTTCGTCTAAACTGCCACTAATTAACAGATCCCCTGTACCCGTAAATCCTAGGGCGGAAATCATGTCGCCATGGGGGGTAAAAGTGTCGGGAAATAGGCGAGTATCGAGATTCCAGAGATTGACTAGGCTATCATCTCCCCCACTAATGAGGGAGCGACGATCTGGGGTAAAGGCGATCGCGCTCACTCCCGTTTCATGACCTGAAAACGTCTGAATTGGCGATCGCGTGGCCAAATTCCATAACTTCACTGTTCCATCGTCGCTTCCACTGGCTAAAATATTTCCGGTGGGGCTGAATTTAAGAGACAAAACCCCCATGCGATGGCCGGTTAACAGGGTTTCCGGTTGTCGGGTTCGTACATTCCAAACGGCGATCGCCTCCTCAAACCCACTACTGGCTAAAAACTGTCCATCTTCACTCAAGGCCAAGGCTAAAACCCCACCGGTTGGCGACTCAAATATCTGTTGTTCTTCACCCGTATGCAAATTCCAAAACCGAATTGTGGCATCCGCACTGCCACTAATTAGGGTATTCCCATCGGGAGTAAACGTTAGTGCTTGTACCCAATCTTCATGACCCTCTAAAACCCCGATCGCCTTTCCCGTTTCCAAATTCCACAAATGAATCGTGCGATCCAATCCCCCACTGGCTAAAATGCGGCCATCGGGACTAATGGCCAAGGCTAAAATACCATTGCGATGACCCGTAAACGTGGTCATTTCTTCTCCCGTTGCCGTATTCCAAACTTTAATGGTGCGGTCTAAACTGCCACTGGCCATTAATTTCCCCCGTGGACTCATGGCCAACGCTAACACTGCTTCCGTATGGCCCGTGAGTGTTCCTCTAGGGCGATTTTCCCACAAATCCCACAGATAAATCTGATTCTCTTCCCCTGCACTGACAATCAACCGACCATTGGTACTGACGGCGACGGCCTTTACTGCTCCGGTATGTTCCGATAACTGCTGAGTTGGTGGAATTCCGGCGGGGATATTACGCAGACGCTGAACCGGTTGGGCGATAATGCTACGCATCCCTGACGCGATAATGCTACGCATCCCTGACGCGATCGCTCCCTCCATTGCCCATATCAGTCCTGAACCTTGCACCAGCACAGAAATGGCCGATATCCATACTCTCTTAAATAAGGTTGAATATTTCATAAACTTGAGGTTAATCCCCAAAATTCAGCTTAAAATAGAAAATGGGAACTTAAGAATTTATTTTTAAGTCATTCTATTATAATGTATCACTTCAGGAGTTGAGAGTCATGAATTATTTTGCCATCGTCATGCAGATGCTACGGGAGCGAAATTCATTCATGGAGGAAATTTACCAAGGGATCAAAATTAAATCTAAAATTACGGGATTATTCATTTCTAGCTCCATATTTTTCGCCTTTTATGGATTAATCATGGGAGCCTATGGGCATTGGTATCAATCTTTGGTTTCAGCCATCAAACTCCCTGCTCTTTATTTGCTCACCTTAATCATCTGTTTCCCTACATTATATCTGTTTAACGTCTTATTTGGCTCTAAATGTAATGCCGAACAATATCTCTGTTTACTCATGAGTGCCATGGGACTAATTAGTATTTTGCTTTGTGGCTTTGCCCCCATCACTGTTTTCTTCCTGTTAAGCATCCCCGACTATCACTTTTATCTTCTCTTAAATGTTGTAATCATGGGGATTACTGGATTGTTTGGAATTCAGTTTTTTTACGAAGGAATGAAACAACTGATGAAAATCGATGACATTGGTTATGAAATTCGCCACAAAATTCTTTTGGGATGGCTTTTTTTATATGGCATCATTGGCAGTCAACTCAGTTGGACTCTGCGACCTTTCATGGGAACTCCAGGAGAACCATTTCAGCTATTTCGTCCTTTAGAAAGTAACTTTTATAGTGCGGTCTTTAAGTCTTTTATTGCCTTGTTTAACTAATCTCAACTTGTCTCATCCTTATGTTGCTCCAGAATTGTTATGAATCCAGATTCAGAAGACCTGCGAATATCCGATGAAACCCTGCAAAAAATCAGTGGCATTTCTATTCACGATAGTTTCCTGGGAGAATATTATCGCGTTTGGGCAAAAATTAATCATAAAGAATCGAATGAAGAAAAAAGAAATGCGGCTCTGCTGCGCTTTTCGGGACTGGAGTTAGGCTTATTTTTCTTCACTTTAGTGATTGCTTCCGGCACAACTCTGCTGGTGATTCGGAATTACTGGAATAGTAATCATCCTAATTACTGGATACCCGTTGTTTCTAGCTTGGGGTTGTCGGCTGGTCTGTTCCTGATGATTAATCTTTATGTTTATTTCAATTCTAAACCTTTGATTTACTTGCTCAATCTTTTAAATGAACTCGATCTATATGACCAGATTGTAACCGTATTCTATCGCATGGATCGGTTGATTACGGATGGTTACATCGAGCAAGACTCTGAGAATCGTTATCAAATGGTGCAAGCCCTGAAAATTACTAAAGATAGCTTTATCCATGCCCTGAAAGCTGAACGATTAGTGCGCGAGTATCATCAAATCAAGTTACCGGATGATTTGTTCAATCAATTGGATCGTAATTTATCAGATTTAATTGATTTTGATGTTCAGGGTCAAGATAGCAATTATGGGCGCTTAATTAATGAAACCCTGGAAATTGGGATTAGTGTGCATCGGGAACTGAGGAAATTGCAACAGGTGAGCGGCAGTTAGAATCCTATTAAGTCCGATGAAACCGCTATGATGAGCTAGGGGGATCGATTTGACACTCCCCGACCATTACCCATTACCTAATAATGACTCAAACCTCGGTTCAAGATATTTTCAATCGCATTGCTCCGGTTTACGATCGCCTAAACGACTGGTTCAGCTTTGGCCAACATCGTATTTGGAAGCACATGACAGTGCAATGGAGCGGAGCCAAACCCGGCGGAATGGCGATCGATCTGTGCTGTGGCAGTGGGGATCTCACCCGGTTATTAGCTCGACAAGTAGGGCCCACCGGTCAGGTTTATGGAGTAGACTTTTCTCAGAATTTGCTGGCGATCGCCCAAACCCACTATAGCTGGACTCCCATCCACTGGATCAACGCCAATGTTCTCCATCTCCCCTTCCCCGACAGCACCTTCCAAGCCGCCACCATGGGGTACGGACTCCGCAACGTCTCCAGCATCCCCCAAGCATTGCAAGAACTCCATCGCATCCTCAAACCCGGTGCAACCGCCGCCATCCTCGACTTCCATCGCCCCAGCCAACCCCTCCTCCAACAGTTTCAACAGGGGTATCTCAATCGAGTCGTCGTTCCCTACGCTCAAAGCCAAGGACTCACCGAAGAATACGCCTACATTATGCCCAGTCTCCAACGCTTTCCCCTCGGCCCCCAACAAGTTAACCTTGCCTACCAAGCCGGATTTGCCCACGCCGTTCATTATCCAATCGCAGGCGGTATGATGGGAGTATTGGTGACGACCAAATCTGTTGATTCCTAGTCCTAGCCTTGCGTTTTTTAGATCTTTGGATATACATTACTCCCCCCATTGCCGGTGGCGTTATTGGCTATTTCACCAATGATTTAGCCATTAAAATGCTCTTTCGCCCCTATCGAGCCATTTATATTGGTAAAAAGAAACTCCCCTTTACTCCCGGCTTAATTCCCAGTAACCAAGGACGGTTAGCCCAGAGGGTTGCCGATACCATTATGGGATCGTTGCTCACCCCCACCGAACTGCAAAACCTAGCCCGTCGCTTATTACAAACCGAGCGCACCCAAGCCGCTATTTTATGGTTACTCCAATTAGCCCTAAAACAGCTCCAGGCAGACAAAGAACAAAAAACCGCTAAAATTTTAGCCGGTATCCTCAAAGACCTACTCGGTCAGTCCCTACCCCGCTTAATTCGGGTGTTAGCTCGGCGAGAAGACTTCCTCGAAGACCAGATTAACCATATCTTCGATCAAGTCCTCTTAGATTTTAGTTTAACCGAAGTTCAGGCGCGATCGCTCTCCGAATGGCTCTTTCACGTCGTCTGTCCCCCCAATACCATTCGCCAAACCCTAATCGATTTTCTCACCGACTACAACATTCAAATCATTGACGAAGGCTTTCGGGAAAAAACCAGTGGCACATACTGGGTCGTTGCCAACCTCCTCGGACTCAAAAACTCCTTGCATCGTCTCCGCAACTATTGTTTAGACGAACAAGAAGAAGCCAACAAAAAAATAAAAGAACTCATGGATGCTTTAGCCATCCAGCGCAAAACCCAGCAATGGTTACAAAGTCTTTCCCTACAAAATTTACCCGTCCTCACCGTTCGCCAACTGCGAAAAAACATTCGCCAGAGTGTGAGAATCTATTTACAAGAACGAGGTGCAGACTTAATTGAAGGTCTAGGCAACTCCATTAACTGGGAAAACATCGCCACCCTAATTTTAAATCGTCTGCAAAATTCCACCATTATGCAATCCTCCCTAGAAATTGTCAGCCAAGAACTTGCCCTGATTTTAGACCGCTACTTAGAAAAAGACCTAGAACTCATTATTTCTCAAGTCATTCCCATCTTAGATATTGACCAGGTAATCATCGATCGCGTCAATGCCACCTCCCCCGCCAACTTAGAAATGGCCATCAATGGAATTGTCCGCAGTGAACTACAAGCAATTGTCAACTTAGGCGGCGTACTCGGCGTAATTGTGGGCTGTTTACAAGTGACTTTCTTATTGTTAAAATAAAAAATTAAAAAACATCAAAATACAGAAAATTGATCCCTTGACCAATGGAAGAAACTAAACAATTTTTTATCTGTGGTTCAGCCCTCAGTGGACAACCCCATCATCAAAACCTGCAAGGGGCAACCTTAATTTGTGCCACCCAAACCTTACCCCTCTATCGCCTCCATTCCGTTAACGATCTTCATCCCGGTATTTACGAAGTAAGTGAAGGAGGAATTTCCATTCCCGGAGAAGTCTATGAACTCACCCTTGAGCAATACAATAACCTCATGGCCAATGAACCCCCAGGATTATACGAAGGGAAAATTAAACTAGAAGATGGCTCGCAAGTTTCCGCCATGCTTTATCCTCAAGAATTAATTGAAACCAATCGCTGGCCAGACATTTCTGAATATGGGGGATGGGCCGCTTATAAACAGCGTCTGTTAGATCCCAACGCCCCCAACCCTTAATCCCACCAACACATCCCTTGGGTTTTTCACTCTATAGAAGCCCTAGCAATTGACAGATACTCCTACTTTGTAGTATATTGTAGCATAAGGCAGCTATCTGCCCGAATTCTGGACAGCAGAGGAACATTCCCATGCCTTATGAACATCTGCAATTTGCCCAAGCCAAACCCGTACTCTCTTGGGCAAACCACCCCCTAGCCCACGACGAAACCCGCATGGCAAAAAACGTGGCCTCCTTGCCCTTTGTCTTCAAGCATGTGGCCTTAATGCCAGATGTTCACTTAGGCAAAGGAGCCTTAGTTGGCTCCGTCATTGCCACCAAAGAAGCCATTATTCCCGCCGCCGTAGGTGTCGATATTGGCTGCGGTATGGCAGCAGTCAAAACCCCATTTATCGCCGATCAACTCGATGGGAAACTCAAAAAAATTCGCCAAGACATTGAAGCAGCAATTCCCGTCGGCTTCAATGATAATAAAGACATCGAAAAAACAGTCACCAACTGGCAAGGATGGCAAGACTTTAAGGATTTGCACAAAGGGGTGCAAAACCTGGATGGTAAAGCCATGAAACAAATGGGATCTTTGGGCGGTGGCAACCATTTTATTGAAGTTTGCCTCGATACCGAAGACCAAGTTTGGCTCATGCTCCATTCCGGTTCTCGACATATTGGCAATCGATTAGCCCAAAATCATATTCACACGGCAAAAGACTTGGCTAAATTAGCCCAAGAATCCTTACCTGACCCCGATTTGTCCTATTTTGTCGCTGGGACTCCCGAATTTAGAGCCTATTGGCATGATCTACAATGGGCCCAACACTATGCTCGGTTTAATCGGGATGTAATGATGGCCAGAGTAAAGCGAATCATCGAAAAACACCTCACCGGAGGCAAACCGATGAAGCCTTTACTAGAGGTCAATTGCCATCATAATTATGCCGAAAAAGAAACCCATTTCGGTGAATCGGTTTATGTCACCCGCAAAGGTGCAGTGCGAGCGCAAGAAAATGATTATGGCATTATTCCCGGTTCCATGGGCGCTAAATCCTATATTGTCAAAGGGAAAGGCCATGTAGATAGCTATTGCTCCTGTTCCCATGGTGCAGGACGATTAATGTCGAGAACCAAGGCCAAAAAGTCCTATACTCTGGATGATTTGATTGCCCAAACCGATGGAGTTGAGTGCCGCAAAGATAAGGGAGTTTTAGATGAAATTCCAGGAGCCTACAAACCCATTGAAGAAGTGATGAACAATCAATCGGATTTGGTGGAAGTGGTGGCAACACTTAAGCAAGTCGTTTGTGTGAAAGGGTAATGGTTTTGTAGGTGCGAAAAATTGTTCGCACCTACAACCATGTCTCATATTACATGAACCTAATTCAATGTGTGTACTGTAGAGACATGGTGGGTTCGTGCGGGTTTCCGCAAGCGGATATGAATACAAAAATAGTTGTCAGTCTACAAGATTTGGGTATAACCCGCCCCTACGGTATGAATATTAACGCCGCTTCAACAGGGAACCGACACCACCAACGGCGAACAGTGCCAAAACTGCGGAAGGTTCGGGCACTTTTTCCGGATTACAGGCAGAACTTGTCCCGGTAACAGCAGTTGTACACTCATCCGGTTTCCAACTGGTAGAAATATAGGAATACTTTTGCCCACCACCGGGTTTATTGGCAACATCCACTTGACTGTAAAGAGTGACCGGGTTGCCCAAGAAGTCGATAAAATCCCCTGTGGGAGCAACTCCTTGAGTGGGAATAGCGTCCCAATGAGCGAAGATATCATTAGGTGAAACGACTACCGCACTATTGAGCAAGTCTGCACCGTAGAATATCCCATCAGTAGAAGGAATTGTAGACCCACTAAACTTAGCTGGTTGGTCTGGGAAGAGACCATCAAGCATATAGTTAACATCCTCTTGAACAGTATAATGATCAGTACCCATCAAAATCCCTCCTCCTCGTGTAGCCAGTGCGTAAACCTGATTCACGGTAAAGTTACCCAAGGCGTTATTGGGGCCAGGAAAATCAGCTTGTGGGTAAGATCCCAAACTACGAATGGCTAGACTTCCATCGAGCATCAAATTCGATTTCTGGGTGTAATGCTGTTTTAGGGCTTCCCGATCTGCTAAATCAAATGGAAAATCAGGACTGTAAGGAGGATTATAGAAACTATCTAAAACCACAACATCATAGCTCTTAGAGGCTAAATGGGCTTCAAGTCCTCCAGATGTTGGGTGAAAAATATACGTGGTATCAAAGAGATCGCCACCATCAAAATCATCTAGAAAACTAGATATTTCTTGACGATGTTCGATATTAATACCAGTCTGCGAGGCTGTTGTGTCCCACCACAAGACGGAAAACTGAGCGGCATTGGCTTTCGCGTACAGGTTCAAACCGCTCCAACAGAGAACCACAGAGGTTACCCCAAGAGCAACGCGCTTAACGGTGCGAGAAACTGCACTAATCCCAGATTGGTTCGTTAACATGGATTTATTCTCCTAATCGTTTTCAGTTCCAGAGCAGGGGGTTAAGTCAAGTAGAATCCCTCTCTGGATGGACATAGGAGAGCATTAGGGTTCGGTTTCTGGGTAATTTCCCGTCGGGATTTTCCCGGAAACAGAGCCACCCTCCTATAGGTTAGTCAGTTTTTTTGGGGCGATTTTATGCAAATTCGCGGATATTGTAATAAAACTTTATAAAATGTCTGATTTGAGTAACGTTTTCTTGACACAGAGGAAACCTGGCCATATTGGATGATTTTTAGTCAAGTTAAGAGGGGTATTTTAAAAAACGCTACAAGATTAGCTCGGAGTGGGGTCTCAACCGATCGTTTCCATGGGCCAACAAAAAGGATAAACTGACTCTGTATAATACCCCCCAGTTCAAGATTTATGGTCACTTCTGCTTCTGCTCCTACTGATATCGAAAATCGCAAAGCCGATCATCTGCGGATCTGTTTGGAAGATGATGTGCAATTCCGACGCACGACTTCTGGATTAGAGCAGTATCGGTTTATTCATGATTGTGTGCCAGATTTAGATTATGAGGATCTCCAGGTGAAGACCTCGTTTCTGGGCAAATCTTTGGGGTCTCCGTTTCTGATCTCTTCGATGACGGGGGGAACGGAGCAAGCGAAAATGGTGAATTTCCGGTTGGCTGCTCTGGCTCAGGAGTATGGTTTGGCGATGGGGGTGGGGTCGCAACGGGTGGCGGTGGAACAGCCGGATGTGGCGGATACGTTTCAGGTGCGGAAAGTGGCTCCGGATATTGTTTTATTGGCGAATTTGGGGGCGGTGCAGTTTAACTATGGCTATGGGGTGGAGCAGTGTCAACGGGTGGTGGAGTTGTTGGAAGCGGATGCTCTGATTTTGCATCTGAATCCGTTGCAAGAATGTATTCAAACCCGTGGGGATAAGAATTTTAAGGGTTTGCTGCCGAAAATTGGTCAGGTGTGTGAGAAGTTGTCTGTGCCGGTGATTGCGAAGGAGGTGGGGAATGGGATTTCGGCTCGTTCGGCTCAACGGTTGCTGGATGTGGGGGTACAGGCGATTGATGTGGCGGGTGCGGGGGGAACGTCTTGGGCGAAGGTGGAGAGCGAACGGGCGGAAAATCGCCTCCAGCGCCGTTTGGGGCAAACGTTTGGGGATTGGGGGATGCCGACGGCTGAGTGTTTGGTGCAGATTCGGCAGATGAATAGATCGCTCCCATTGATTGCGTCAGGAGGTTTGAGGACGGGGTTAGATGGGGCAAAGGCGATCGCCTTGGGAGCTGATTTGGTGGGGTTGGCTTGGCCCTTTCTACAAGCGGCCCAGCAAGGGGAAGAGGCGTTACGGGAGTTGGCGGATGTGTTGATTGCAGAGCTGAAAACCGTGCTGTTCTGTACCGGCCATCCGGATCTCAGTACCCTGAAATACACCCAGAGTTTACAAAAAATGTCATGATGATCGGTTAGTACAGTAAGCTGGTCTCTCCCTCAGTTGAGTCTCGAATTATGCGTCAATTCCTCAAATATACGTTTGCTAGTATTCTCGGCACATTGGTGAGTGTGGTCTTGTTGGTGATGCTGGGGATGGGTGGATTTATTGTGTTACTGGCCAGCTTGGCGGCTAAAGATACGACTCCCCAGGTTAAGGATCGGTCGATGTTGGTGTTGGATTTGGGGCTGCGAATTAATGATACGGAACCGAGTTCAACGACGACAACGGCGATTAATGAGGCGATTTCGGGGACAACGAAACGGACGATTACCCTGCGGGAGTTTCTGGATGCGCTGGAGGGGGCGATCGCCGATGAGCGCATTGTGGGGCTGTATTTGCAAGGAACCGAGACCACTGTGGGTATCGGTTGGGGCAATTTGCGGGAAATTCGGGCGGCGCTGCAACGGTTTCGGGAAGCGGGCAAACCGATTATTGCTTACGATTTGAGTTGGAGCAAAAAGGAGTATTATTTGGCTTCGGTGGCCGATCGCGTGATTATTCATCCCATGGGCAATCTGGAGTTAAATGGCTTGAGTTCGGAGGTGATGTTTTTAGGGGGAGCGCTGCAAAAGTATGGGGTTGGGGTTCAGGTGGTTCGCGCTGGAAAGTATAAGTCGGCAGTAGAACCGTTTACTTCTACCCAATTATCGGCGGAAAATCGCCAACAACTTCAGGTGTTGCTGGATGGGATTTGGGGCGATTTTCGAGACCAGATTAGCGGCGATCGCTCTATCAATCCTGCCCAAATTCAAGTCCTCTCTAATAGTAATGGCGTTTTATTCGCTAATGATGCCCAACAGAAGGGGTTAGTGGATGAAATTCTGTTTGACGATCAGGTGATTGAGGATCTTAAAGGGTTAACTGAAAGTGAGGAAGACGCGGACAGCTTTCGCAAAATTAGTTTTCCCACCTATGCCAGTATTCCCCAGGATATTGATTTGGCTGTGGATCGGACTTCGGAGCAAAAAGTGGCTTTGGTGTATGCGGAAGGCTCGATTGTGGACGGCCAAGGACGGGTGGGAGAAAATGAAATTGGCGGCGATCGCTATGCGTCGATTTTGCGCGATTTACGCTTAGACGATCAGGTGAAGGCGATCGTTTTGCGGATTAACAGTCCCGGAGGGAGTGCCACCGCTTCCGAGGTGATTCGCCGGGAATTAGAGTTAATTCAAGCTGCCAATAAACCGGTGATTGTCTCCATGGGGAATTATGCCGCTTCTGGAGGCTATTGGATCGCCACAGCCAGCGATCGCATTTTAGCGGAATCGAATACGATTACCGGGTCGATTGGCGTGTTTGGTATTTTACCCAATGTACAACAAATCGCCAATGAAAATGGAATCACTTGGGATGTAGTAAAAACCGGAGCCTATGGAGATTTGGGAAGCCTTTTCCGTCCTCGCACCCCGGCTGAACTCAGTTTATATCAACGCAATGTGAATCAAATTTATCAGGACTTTCTGCAAAAAGTAGCGGACTCCCGTAATTTGACTGTGGCACAAGTCAATCAAATTGCCCAAGGTCGGATTTGGTCTGGAAAAGATGCCCAAGAGATTAACTTAGTTGATGAGTTAGGAGGGTTGGAAGCGGCGATCGCCAAAGCCGCAGAAATGGCCGAATTAGGAGAAGATTGGCAACTCAAAGAATATCCCCAAACCCGCAGTTTAGAACAGAGATTAATTGAGGAACTCATTGGTATTCGCCATACTCCACAAGCTTCGGATTGGTTGATGGAAGAAGTGGAGAAATTCAAAGCAGAAATCCATGAGTTAACGACCCTCAACGATCCTTTAGGAATGTATACTAGAATGCCCTTTTATTTAGAAATTGAATAGTCTAGGAATCCAGGGAGTTTAGATCATTAACCAACCGAGAATTTCATCCACAGTCAACTGTAGCTCGATCCCTTCTAAAACTGGAAGAGTAGTATGGGCTGTAAATACATCAATCCTTTGATGTTCTCTAATTACCCAAATACTTTCTTCTGTAGGATTAATCAACCATCCTAAACTTGTACCTGCCTGGGAACATTGCAACAATTTATCTAACGCCTGAGAGCTACTTTGGTTAGGGGATAAAATTTCAATGACCCAATCCGGGTAAAGTTCAAAGCGATTGGCAATTTTTCCGGTATCAGTTCGGGGGATTCTTTCCCAGCGAAATACGGAAATATCAGGAACGATTGAACGTCCTCCAAAGGTACAGCGCAGTTCGGGGAAGGCACAAGCCACTTTAGCGGTTTCTGCAACTGTGCTAATTGCCGAACAGAGTTTGTATTGTAAGCGACTATGTTCCCCTTGGGGCATGTTTTTTTCAACAACAGTTCCGTTAATATATTCTAGAGCAGGTTTGGTTTCTGGACGCTCTAAAAAGTCCTCTAAGGTGAGTGAGGGAGTCAGAGTTTGAGTCATAGTCAATGAAGAATTAAAGACGGGTTTGATCACCTGTTCTGATTCTACCAAGTTACGCTTAAAGCCGTCTGGTGAAATCACAAGCCCCGGATGCGACTATACCAACGTAACAAGACCTTGGCTAATTGATGGGAATTATGACGTACTTTATGGGCGATCGCGTCTTCATCCATGACATTACTCATCACCATTCGATAGCCTAACTGGGCTACATTTTCTCGGTCTAAAAATACGGGATGGGAACCTTGTTTAGCGTATCGCATCAGCGCCGCTTCCGAAGGGGGGCGTTTATGTACTAAAACTGCATCAAAAATCCGCCTCTTCACCACTTGTTCGATCGCCCGAATATGATCGGAAACCGTATAGCCATCCGTCTCTCCCGGTTCCGTCATAATATTGCAGACATAAATCCGGGGAACTCGTTTTTTGGCGATCGCCTCCACAATTTCCGGCACTAACAAATTGGGAATCACGCTCGTGTAGAGACTTCCCGGCCCGATAATAATATAATCGGCTTCCTCAATCGCGGCGATCGCCGCCGGTAAAGCGGTCGGAGACTCCGGAACACAGCCAATCTGCATAATTTTTCCCCGCGCCTCCGGAATCCGCGATTCCCCCTCAATCCGGCGGCCATCATCCATTTGCGCCCATAAATACACATCCTCTAGGGTCGCCGGTAACACCTGACCCCGCACCGCCAAAACATGGGAACTCGCGGCGATCGCCTGCTCCAAATCCCCCGTCACCTCACTCATCGCCGTCAGAAACAAATTACCAAAACTATGGCCCGCTAACCCATCCCCCGTCTTAAACCGATATTGAAACAACTCCGTCAACAACTTCTCCTCATCCCCCAAAGCCGCCAAACAATTGCGAATATCCCCAGGCGGCTGCACCCCCAACTCCCGCCGCAACCGTCCCGAAGACCCCCCATCATCCGCCACCGTCACAATCGCCGTAATATTCGCACTATAGAGCTTCAACCCCCGCAACAGCGTCGATAACCCCGTTCCCCCTCCCAGCGCCACAATTTTCGGCCCCCGATGCAGCCGACGATGGTTCATCAACCGATCCACCAACTCCTCATCCCCAGGCGGCATCAGCACCTGACTAATCGAATTAACCGTTTGACTTTGGCCCCACAAAATCAGTAGAATACCGCCAATGACCACCAACGGCCCGCTAATCGTATTCGGAACCAACTGAGCCAAACCGCTTAATACCGCCTCCGTTAATCTCAGTAAATAGAAAACCGGAGTCATCTTCGTCCAAATGGCTAATCCAAACGCCGCCAGAATCATTCCCCCAGCGCTAATCACCATCCAACGCTTCACAAACAATCCAGGGGAGAGCCACTTAAACCACTGACTCAAACGCGAAGATTTGCCCCCGCGTCGGCCAACAGCTTGGGTATGATAATTTTTTCGCAGTCGCTTGAGCAGACTAAAGGACATAGGCTTGAAGATTCAGGTTCAAGAGAGCATCAGAGGGCAGTCAATAGAAAGGTTAACCCTTCTATATCCGATTCACAACCAGACACTCCGGCTCTTAGTCTAACCTGAGTCTGTATCACGAACCGTGAGAAGACAGAAGGGAATGGGAACAGGCCTGTACTGGTTATCTCTTTATACAAAAATCGACACGCCTCTACAGGATTCAGCAGCCATCAATTCATTCAATGCGATCGTGGCTTAACTTACCTGTATAAGGTTTAATTAGAGCTTCAATCCTCCTAACAGCCTCATTATCTCGATCTTGAAGAATAAGGAAAAGAACATTGAGCTTTCCTACTATTTCCTCACTTTAGCTTAACGTTCGGAGCAGACTAGCGACACGACGACCCGTTCCCATCGCGGTTTTGATACCATTTACCTGTACAGATAAGATTGTCTGAGTCTCCTCATAATCTCCCCTTGAACTTCGCTCCTCACACGATAACCGCGCTGGCATTGCTCAAGCTTAATGTTATCAACAAAAAACTTCACCATCAGCTCATTGCCAGTGCTACCGCCCCCTCCTAAATTCAGGTTGCTAACCCAAATTTTTGGCTCTTGCCACAAAGTATTGGTATTTTTGAAATTTTCTTTCAGCCAAGCAGCAAAATTGTCCAGGTAGTCATCTAGCTTGGTTTCGTTGACTCCACCCTTACCCGCATTACTAATTTTTTTCAGGAGATTGTTCATTCTCAGTTGCAAGAAAGTTATCCGCCGTTCCCATTCTTCTTCCAAGATTTCTGCATCTTCAAAGGTTAGATCCGGATCTCTTGACCAGATTTTATACCAGGCTCTCAGCAGAGGAATCATTGTGTTTTCATCTACCTTTTCGGGTTCATGTAGCGATAGGGATTTTCGACGACCTTGGCGATCGGTGACCATTTCTAACCCAGTTAATCTCACGATGTCCAGGTAATATCCTTGAATCTTTCTGGCTTCAGTCACATCTAATCCATTCTTTTCCAACACCTGAATTTTTTCACACAAATCACTGATTAATTGGTTTATTTTATCTATGGTTTGGTTGAGTTTTAACTCAGTCTGTAGACGCAACCGCCCCCCTTCGAGTTTAGAGATTTGTCCATCCTTTAACTCAATTAATTTATCTTTAGGTCGATAGAAGACATCGATGGCTTCTAGCTTCTTACTAATATCACCCAAGGTATCCGGATGACTAATAATCACTTCCTCAATAATCTTAATCGATTGAATGGGATCGATATCCCCTCGAAATGGCACACTAATTGTGTAGTAATAGTTATGAGTTGGACGACTCAAGTTTGTTATTTCGTCATTTTGTAACTTACCATTGGGAATGAATTTTTCGCAGTTAGTATCGATTAAATACAACTTAGTTAATCGAATGCCAATATTTTTAATGACAGCCAGCTCACCTGTACCGAGTTGAATCACATCTCCGTATTGGAAAGGAGTATCTACCAGTAAGACTAAACTACTAAAAAAGTTCTGTAAGATATCCTTAAGACTATAACTGATACCGAAGCTCACAGCACCGAATAGAACAGCAAGACCAGTTAGGTCAATTCCCACAGCTTGCAAGAAAAAGAAAATACCCAATAGATAAATAATTACCGGTAGAGTATTTTCTAACAGAGGAACTAAGACATCATCCCAGGTGGCTTCACTTTTTTCAGCATACTTTTTTAGGTAGTAGGCTAGAACTTCTGTAAATAGTTGAGCGATGAGATAACTGATGGCTAATATTAGCAGCCCGGTTAATATCTTCTGAATGAGTCCAAGCAATTCCCAGCCTTCAAAATTGGCTAAGGCATTTTTCAAGCTCACTATTGCAAAAACAACAATGATCTGAATTTTGGCGACGCTCAGAGTTAAAATGGCAACCTGATTATCAAACCTCCGAAAGAACCAGTTCAGTACAACAAAAATGGCTATATAAGCCACGAAAGCGAAAGCTAAATCGACAAGCCAGTTGCTAAAGACCCCCCCCATTCTTCAAGATTAAAAATGGAGATGGAAAGCAAGGATTCTAGAGATGGATGGACTTGCAACATTAATTTCAGTGATTCTAACCCAGTTATCATAGTGTATTTTAATGGTTGAAAATCTGGTGGTTTCTATATTGACGATGGCTAACCCAGTGTTTTGTATAGCAGGGAACAGAAATTTACCTAAGTGAAGTGTTATCGCAATTAAGGGCTATCGGTCTGTTTGGGCTTTTTCTATTCAGGGTGCCAACATTCTCCTTTCTAACAAAGTTTAGGTGCTAAGTCTATCAAACTTATGCCTCTACTGTCAATTCAAGATTGATATCCTCTAACAGGATTTCAACCAATGCTTCTAATACAGCGCTTTACTTTCTTCATGAGGTATGCTGCTTTCAATCTCTGGTTCCTTTCCGCTTCACGGACACGAAAAGCGCTCTGCTGGCCAGATTTCAAAATATAATAAATAGTTCCAATTATTACTTAACAGTGGGCAGGGTCTGCTTGTAGAATTTGAATGATAGTGATCCACAATAGGAGTTAACGGCGGTTGATCGCTTTACTCCTATTACTCAAGACCTATGACGACAAGCAACGTTAAACCTTCTTTACCTTTGCCTCCAGGGAGCCTCGGCTTGCCTATTATTGGCGAAACGATCGCCTTTCTCCGGGATGGCCAATTTGCCGAAAAGCGAGAGAAAAAATACGGCCCAGTTTTCAAAACCAACATTTTTGGCCGTCCCACCGTAATCATGACTGGGCCAGAAGCCAATCAATTCCTGTTTGCCAACGAAAACAAATATTTTGCCGCTACCTGGCCGAAAAGCACTCGCATCCTCCTAGGCCCGGCATCCCTGGCAACTCAAACGGGAACTTTCCACCAGCAACGGCGTAAATTAATGGCCCAAGCCTTTCAACCCCGCGCTTTGGTGGGTTATCTACCAGCGATGGAGGAGATAACCGCTAGGTATTTGCAGAAGTGGCAGGGGATGGGAACCCTAACTTGGTATCCAGAATTGAGAAATTATACCTTTGAGATTGCTAGTCGGTTATTAGTGGGGAGCGAAGGGGGTTCGGATACGCCCTTAATTGAACTTTTTGAAAATTGGGTGGCGGGTTTGTTTACCATTGCCCTACCTTTACCCGGAACTCCATTCCGTAAAGCGTTGCGCTGTCGCCAGCAGTTGTTAGCAGAGATGGAAAAAATCATTGTGCGGCGACAACAAGCCCAAGACCCAGGGGAGGATGCTTTGGGGATCTTGTTGCAAGCGCGAGATGAGGACGGCAATGCTCTGCCTTTGGAGGAACTCAAGGATCAGATTTTGTTACTGTTGTTTGCTGGCCACGAGACCTTGACTTCGGCGATCGCCTCTTTTTGTTTATTAATGGCCCAACATCCAGATATTGCTACCCGCGCTCGCCAAGAACAGCAACAGTTTCCTAGCTCCGAACCCCTATCCCTGGAACAGTTAAAACAAATGACCTATTTGGATGCCGTTCTCAAAGAGGTTTTGCGAATCACCCCTCCAGTCGGTGGCGGGTTCCGTGAAATTATACAAGAGTGCGAATATGCCGGCTATACCCTTCCCAAGGGTTGGGCAACCCAATACAACATCAGTAAAACCCATCAAGATGAAAGGGTTTATCCATACCACGAAGCGTTCAACCCCGATCGCTTTCTGGGTGAGGGTGCAGTAGACAAACAACAACGGTTCAGTTACGTTCCCTTTGGTGGTGGTATGCGCGAATGTCTCGGTAAAGAGTTTGCCCGCTTGGAAATGAGGATTTTCGCCGCCCTATTACTCCGAGGTTATCTGTGGGAATTGTTACCCGAACAAGATTTAACCTTGTTGACCATACCCACTCCCCACCCACGAGACGGTTTAAAGGTAAAATTTACTGCTAATGTAGGTTAGCTCCCCTCCCAATCTCTATGGGGTAGTATGCAAAATTGAGGCGATCGCAGATGGAAGAACGTTCTTTAGGCTTAAAGTTGGTGGTTGTGTATAAAGGTTTTTTGGCTGTGGTGATGGCCGTGTTAGCGATCGCCTCGGCTTGGAGTTGGCGAAATTATGAGGCGATCGTACAGTGGTCAGAAGACTATTTAGTTAATGGAGAATACAGCACCATTGAATGGATACTCAATGCTCTCCTTCATCATCAAGTTTCAGGACTGCAATTGATTGCCAAAATTGCCAGTATTTATGCCCTAGGATTAGGAGCGGCTACCCTAGGGTTATGGTACGGAAAATCCTGGGGAAATTTCCTAGTCACTCTATTAGCCGGATTACCCTTACCCGTGGAAACTTGGAATTTTATCCACCATCCTTCAGCCAATCATGGAATTGTTTTGGGATTAAATTTACTGGTATTTTTCTATTTATTCAATCATCTCCAACAGGAACAGAAACCAGCCGATTTTTCTTGAATTTTCTGTCATGATTAACAGCGCTGTTAAGTAATGAGTAATATCAAATCTATTTATTTACGCTACAGATCTCTGTAGATACTGTCTTGGATGTCAAGGGGAGGCGATCGGGACGGCGCTCGGAGCGGCGATCGTGTAATTGGGGTCAAAAGCCTTTTGGGACTTCAAAGCCAGCAAACGCCAAATTTCGTTCGTAAGAGTTCGCTTTTGGCAAATCCCTTAATCCGGGCTGGATTGACGATACTGACGGTGAACTGTTGTCCTACCAAGAATTCTGCCAGTGCCTCTCCATAGGTACTGGTGGCTTCCATGCAAGCATGGAGCTTAGATACTTCTTTACCTTGAAGCCAAGCGAGTAACTTCTCAAAACCCTCACTATCATTGCTCAACTTTCTTGGTTTACTGTCGAGTTTTTAGATTACCTGTGTTCAGTTGAGTTGGCTTATCTACATAACAGATTAACGGGTCGTCATCTCAGGGGCGGGACAGCTTCAACTCAACCGATGCCACATCACTCTTACTTTGTACTGAAACTCTACTTAGGGCATGATCATTTGAGCATTTCTTTACTTTTCCTCTCCTCTGACTCCCTGGGGTTGTTCTGTTGTCTGTTCTTTATTTCCCTCCTGATCACCATTGATGGAGCTTGCTGTTTAACGATCGCCGGCTTGGCCCGATCGCCGACTCTCTTAAGATACAAGGGGCGGGTTATACCCAAAACTAGAACACCCATCAATCAATCCTGTAAACCCGCCCCCACCCCACCCATGTTTAGAAACCGGGTTTCTGGTTCCCACAAGAGCAGTGAATAAACCAATTCAATTTTATCACCCATCCCTAATCCTATTCCCAAAAACCCGCCCCCACCCTTGTCTAGAAACCCGGTTTCTTCAAGAAACCGGGTTTCTGGTCTTCGCCGGATGTCTAAGAAACTGGGTTTCTGGTTCCATTAATTGCTATTCGTTGTTAATTGTTAATTGTTAATTGTTCATTGATACAAAGGGCAGAGGGCTATAAAGTCCTGCCCGAAACGAGGGGGAGGACAACCCGCAGCCCGATGTCGTAGTTACGATCGTCGGGATTGTTGAAGTACCGAGACGCGCAACGACAATCCCTCGAAAAGCTGTAGAGCCAAGAACCACCGCGTATTACTTTTGTAGTACCGCCGCCCTTAGTCCAAGCACTTCCATCTTTCGGTACTTTTTGATAATCATTATCATAATCATCTTCGCACCACTCCCACACATTGCCACTCATATCATAAATCCCCAACTCATTCTCCTTTTTACCCCCCACAGGATGGGTTTCGCTGCCAGAATTACCATAATGCCAAGCCACCTCATCCAGGTTATTGCTGCCCGCATACTCATAACCCTTGCTCCGGTTGCCCCCACGCGCCGCATACTCCCATTCTGCTTCGCTCGGCAGCCGCACCGGTTGCTCAATCAGTTCTGAGAGCTTTGTACAAAACGCCTGAGCATCATGCCAACTCACCTGTTCCACAGGACAATTTTCGCCCTTGAAAGAAGAAGGATTATTCCCCATCACCGCCTCATACTGAGCCTGAGTGATGGGATACTTACCCATGCGAAACTCTGGCACAGTTACCGCGTGAACCGGCTTTTCATCATCGTATTTCGTACCTCCCATCTGGAATGTACCCCCCTCCACATACACCAACTCCAAAGTAAGGTTACTGAGCGAAGTCGAACGGTTACTGAGCGAAGTCGAAGTAACCGGAATTGGAATACTCAGCGCCTTCCGTCGCTCCTCCTCCCGTCTCCTTTGCTCCGCTTTTGCCCGTTGCCGCGCTTCCTCTGCCTCCTTCGCCTTCCGGCGCTCATCCGTCCACCAGCGCTGCAACTCCTCATACTTCTGCGCCGCCGTTTCCGCACCCAAGTCTTTCGCCTCGGCATAATTCGCCAGCGCTGTTTCAATATCCTGCAACTGCCGATGAACATCCCCCCGCGCCTCATGAAACTTCGCCTGATTCGGTTGCAATTTCACCGCCTTATCCAAATCCGTAAGTGCCTGCTGGAGTTCTCCCAACCCCCGATAGGCTAAACCGCGCTGATAATAGGCAATAGCGCGAGGAGCCAGAGTAATCGTTTGCTCGAAATCATACCGCGCCCCCTCATAATCCTGCGCTTCCAGACGCTTCACCCCGCGACGATAGCAAGATTGGGCAATATCCAGTTGCTGCGAGTCTCCCACCACCGACAAACAGCGATTCAACTTTGCCACATACCCCTCATCGGCAATATTCAACGCACTTCCCAGAGTCTCCAGAGGCTCACCATTCACCGGGAGCTGACGTTGAGAAAGCCAACGGGCAATAGAAACTTCCATCAACTGCTGCGTCGGGCTAGAATCGGGTAAATTCGAGAACGCCAAAGCCACATCCAACAGCAAACTCGGCACATCCCACCCCACCTCAGCCGACGCTTCTATCAACGCTTGATAGTGAGTCAGCACAATCTCCAGAAGCGGTTGCACCTCATAGTCAGGCATCCCCTCAATAAACTCAGCCAGCAACTCCGGCATTTTCGGCGCAGTGCCATGACGCAGTAAATGATAATCATCCAGCGCCATCCCTGCGGCAAGACAATGGAGTTGACTGAGATATTTTTTCAGCCGAGCAATACCCGAAGGTGTGGGGCGATACTCTAGCGCCACCTCCACATCCAGCGCCGCATATTTTTCTTCTTCCAGCAGTTGCATGAGGTTAAACTCATTAGACTCATTTTCCTTAGAACCACCAATCGCTCGTTTAACCTCCAAACCCCCTTCTATCAGTTTCTGTTTCTTCTGTTCCCACTCCCGCGCCAACTCTCGCTGCACGTCATACATAAACTCCTTATGGGAAAACTGGAATAAAATCGATTCTTTCTGCCAGTCCAATTGTCCCGCATCCCAGGAAAACAGAGAAAAATTGAGCAAATCCCCCGCAACTTTCGACTCTAAAATAATCGTCGGCACAGCCGCAAACAGATAATGCAACGACAGCACCGCCGCCCCATCTTTCATCCGGTTGGTGTCCCAAAGTCCGGCAATCGGTTTCGCCGGGCGTTCCGAGTCCCGTTCCGGATAATGGCGACCCAAAAAATTGCTCAATTCATCTTCAATATGATTCGCCATTCGGGGCAGTCCAGAACCCGCATTCGGATAGCGGTCAAATTCCACATCCGGAGGCGAAACTACCACCAAAGGCGGAATTGGCAACCGGTCTCGATATTGCTCGTAATATTGCATCAGGGGTTTGGGCGGAGTCCGCCAAGGTTGGTTATCGAGAATGCGCCGTTCTTCATCTGTATCTCGATTAATTTTAGCCGTCAAGAACGCCATAAACAGGCTGAATTCCTGCTGACTTTTTTGCAGTTCCCGTTGCAGTTCTTGCCGTTGCGACTCTAGCCAGCGTTCATGTTCAATACGGGAGGCTAACCGACGGTTTTCGGAGTCTTGAATATATCGAGTTAGAGCTTCTTGATGTTCCCTGGAGAGTTCGGCTTGTGCGGCTTGAAATTCTCGCGATAATGCCGCTTGCTCCGCTTCATGTTCGCGTCGTTGCTCTTGCAGAACATATTGCAATTTCAAGCCTTCTAATTGTATTTGTTGCTGCTTGTGGGCAATCTCCCGTTGATTAGCGGCTATGATTTCAGTATTTTCTTGTCGGCTATCGATAATGGCTTTAGTGGGAAAGAAAACAGATTTAGCCCAATTTCCAGCTCTTTGCCACCATCCTTGTTTTCCAGGCAGTGATTTCATGATGATTTCCTCCGATAATTTGGTAGGGTGTGTTAATGAAATGTAACGCACCATTTTTGGTGGGTTTTCGAGAGAGTGGGGGCGGGTTTTGGGAAGTTTTGGTTGAGTTTTCTAGATTTGGGTATAACCCGCCCCTATAGGATATTTGGTAGGGTGCGTTAATGGAATGTAACGCACCATTTTTGGTGGGTTTGCGAGGGGGTGGGGGCGGGTTCAGGGAAGTTTTGGGTGAGTTTTCTAGATTTGGGTATAACCCGCCCCTACAGGATTTCATTTTTGATTTTGCATTTTTAATTTTTAATTGATTCACCATTTTTGGTGGGTTTACGAGGGGTTTGCCCTCTCCCTTTCATGTCCGAAGGAAAATCCCTCTCCCACGGGAGAGGGACTTTTGCTCCCCTTCTCCCGTGGGAGAAGGCTTGCCCTGAGCGAAGCAGAAGGGGGCTGGGGGATGAGGGCAACTGTTCATTGTTCATTGCCTCACCATGTGCGCGGTTCAAATCCTGTATCATTGGCAATTGCCACCGTATTGCCCGATGGATGAATGACAAACAAACCATTTTGATAAGCATATCGGTCTACCCCTCGGTCAATTTCAATGGCTGCGACTGCTCCATAGGCGCGATAGGTTTGGTAAGTGGGAAATGACTGCTTAAATCGTAGCAGTTTATCTAAGAATTCATCCACATCATCTCTCGATAACCGAGATTTACACTCCACTACAACTACATCAGAACCATTGACTCCTAGGATATCAATTTCCATGGCTAGTCCCTGTCTTCGCTGTCGAGCGCGAGAGAAGGTTTGGTCGATTTGAATGCCTCGCTGTTGAAATAGTTGCACGACGGCAGGCTCGACTAATTCTTCTACAAATCGCCCCCAGCGCGTGGTTAACCCGGCGACTTCTTTACTGGTTTGGGCGACAGTTTTCTCCAGTTTTTTCAGTCGTCGGTCTGCTTCCGCTTGGGATACTTGGAAAAGTTTGTAGATGTCTTCAATGGTAATTTGTTCGCTCATGATTATGGTTTATCCTAGTCAATAAGTAACACATTTTTCTTTGCTATACAGTCCATCTCGATCCCCCTAAATCCCCCTTTTTAAGGGGGACTTTTGCTGCCCCCCTTTTTAAGGGGGGTTGGGGGGATCTTTTCTTGCTGTACTGCATTAGTGGTTTGTAGTTTGTAGGTTGGGTTAAGCGGAGCGCAACCCAACGCGGGTCAGGTGATGTTGGGTTTCACTGCGTTCAACCCAACCTACGTTTTTGGTTGGGGGTGGGGGGTGGGTTTCCGCTTCGCGGACATGAATAGGGAGGTTTTGGATTGGTTTTCTAGATTTGAGTATAACCCGCCCCTACAAGGTGATTTTTGCTAACTTTGTTTGTAGATTAATAATGCTGCATCTGACCAGGTTTTGGCATAGCCTAAATCTTGTCCGTTCGCGGTGTATGCATGATGATTATTACAATTCCAATTTCCAGCAACATTGCCATTTTTCCAATAGAAACTGTTGCCGTTATACGTGCCAACTATACCGTTATTTAGATAAACGTTGTTGGAGCTAGAGAAAGTAGTAATCTTGCACCCAAAGGTCATGGATTCAGTGTTTCCTAAATGGCTGGTAAACCAAGAGGGTTGATTGTGCATTTCTGTGGATGCCATATAATCGTGACTGGCATCCATGGCGACTTGAAATTGCTCGACTGGAATTTTTACACCGCGTCCTTCTGGTGAGGTTGGATCATTGAGAATGACATGGGTCGGTGGTGCAATTTCCGGCTTAGGTTCTACAGCAATGACTTGTACAATATGGTCGGCAGGTTGTCCTGCGAGTAAATGGGGGTCAATGATTTCGGGTAACCATTCGACGGTGGAATTAACCCCGACAAAAACCTCTTCACCCTGGCTTAATTTGGTGCTAATTTCCGTTAAATTTGCCCCCACATGGCTCTCGACCGGAACGTGAGCTTGATCGGCCAAAAGTTTGCCAAAGTCCTCACTAGGGGTTCCATGGGCGGAGTCGTACCAACCTCGCTGTTCGGCGTAGTGGCTCAGTTGAGCTTCTGAGTAGTGGTGGTGGGTGAGATGTTCGATCGCCGATTGCTGGGCAGCAATTCCACAGCTATAATCATTTTGCTGCTGATGCCAATAGTTCATTTCTTCAGCAGGATGCCCCACAACCCAGGATTGGTCTTGATTAGAGTCATAATGCTGGTGATTCCAATGATTGCTTTGCTCGTCATAGGTACTGTAAAGATCTGAGTCGCTCCTGGATGTGGGATCGCTGTGTAAGCTAGTAGTGGTATAGTCCCAACTGTGGGGTTGCCACTGGTGGGGATAGGGTTCGGGTGTACTGGTATCGGGTAGGGTGGGATGATAGTCAGGACTAGAATCCGGGGTGGTGTCGTGGTGGGTATCGAGTTGTGAAGATTGACTAGAGTCGTCTGGGTAAGTGTTCATGGTGGGGAATTTAGGGAATAGGGAATAGGGAATGGGGAATAGGGAATGGGGAAATATCTATACGCCAATCTTAATGGCTTGGGAAAGGTGGGCTGACTCATTTGGGTCAAATTCTCTTCAAAGCCTTACACTGTAAGATATGGAGCTTGGGAAAAATCTATTGTTTCGGCTATCGCCGACATGAAAATTGTTAATTGTTAATTGTTAATTGACATCATGCCGCGTCCCCAATATCGGAACCCAAAACGTAAGGCTTGTGCGGAGATGCTGGTGGCTGCCCTGTTGTGTGAGGTGAATCAGGGGGCGTTTTCTTCATCTGAGGAAAAGGTGCGTTTAAGGACTGAGAATTACGGGATTTTTGTGCAAGGAACTCCTGCTGCTTTGTTAGATTTGATTGAGTTCTATAGCGAACAACCCGATTTTCCGGCGAAGAAGGGGAGTGTGGCGCTGTTTCGGCAGTTGGGTTCGGTGAAGGTGCGGAGGGAAGGGTTGCGGGATACGCTGACAGATATGGGGAGGGAGCGGTTGGGGTTTACGGATGAGGAAAAGAGGTCTCCACGCAGTTCGCCAATTCGGGAGTTTCGTCTCAGGTTGCACTATGCACCGACGGAAGTTAGGGATAATCTGAGGTGGTTGTTTGGGGCGAATGGGGAGTGGGATAGACGCGCTCAAGAGCAGTCTAGGGTGAGGGGAAAGGAAGGGGTTCATCCCTTGGTGCGAGAGACGCAGCAGAAGCTTTTAGAGTATTTGTATGAGGCGATTAAGCTGTTTCCGAGCGATTTGAGTGAGTTTACGCCTTCCCATGGCGAAAGTATTGCTCCGTATGTGCAAATTATGGCTTCGGCTCTGGATCAGGATGGGGTTTTGGATGAGATGATTGGGCCGATGTTGATGCTGAATTTGGGTAAGTTTTATTTGGCGAGGAATGAGTTGGATTTGGCTTTTCCTCGGTTTGAAGCTTGTGTGCAGTCCGGAGGAGTGACGGGGGCGAATGGCTGTCATTATTTGGGGGTGTGGTATACGCGGCGCGAGGATTACTCAAGGGCGGAATATTATTATTTACAGGCTCTCCAAGGTCGAGGGGCAATTTGGAGCGATAATCGCCACCCGGATCTAGGGGCAACTCACCACTGTCTGGCATTGCTTTATATTTACCAAGGCCAGTATGCTTTAGCGACAAACCATTTACAAACCGCGCTGGATGTCTGGCAAAAGTACCCGTTTTCCTTGGCTCGTGGCTTGCAGTTACAAGGGGAATTGTGTTTAAGATCCCAGGATATAAGCGGTGCTAAAGATTACTTTAGTCGTGCGCTGGAGTTGGCAGGAGAGCGCAAGGAACACAATGCGATCGCGATCGCCGAATGTCTGCGAGGACTAGCCAAAATTAATGCTAAACAACGCCATTATGAAGCGGCTCGACAATTGTGGCAAGAGGCTCTAGATTTAGCGAGTCGGTTTCGCTATCAGGAGCATCCCCTATACCCCCTATTAATGGCAGATTTGGCGGCGGTGCATGTGTTTTTGGGCGATTCGTCCACAGCCCAGCAATTGTACAAAACAGCACTCTGTAAGGCGGGAAACATCTACGGAGAACAGCATCAAGTGGCGATCGCCATTCACCAGGATTACCATCATCTCTTCCCTAAACCCTAATTGTTCATTTTTAATTGTTCTTTCCAGTCAATCTCAGGAGTTTGGGCTAGTTCTGTGGCGATCGCCTCAGCACCATAACGATTAAGATGACTAGGATCGGAAAAATAGTCATATTCTCCCCCCGACCAGAGCATCATCCAATCTTGAACTTGTAACCCCAAGTCTGCTTGGGTGCGTAGATAGTCCTGAAACTCAGATTCAAACGTCATGCGAGCGGGATCTAAATAGACATCCGTTAAGGGCATATTTACGAACATCAAATTTACACCCATATCTTGGGTATAAGCCAGGGTATTTTTCAGAGCTTCATCCTGCTCGCCCTCTAAATTAAAGGACTCATAATCGCGATCGTAGGCTCCAGAAACTTGGGGATGATGCTCATAATAAGTATCTGGATCGAACTGAATTTTAAACGGGAGAAACCCATCCGGATTGAGGATCGCCGGTTGTAGCATTTCTGGGTCTTCAACCAGGGAGGTGGGTGAAGTTTGTTCAGGCAAAAGCTTGGATAAACTTTTCTGAATCTGACCATGGAGGCGATCGCGTTGAGGATAAACCGCAGAAAGCGACCCCAAACCGGCTTCTAGCCAATCATTCGCCTGTTCGTAGCTCTGGGTAATCGAAAAGCGCTCTAACCCCTCATTGCTCTCCTCAGAGGTTGACGCTGAGGGCTTCCCAGACCAAGGCGTACCATACTCCGGTCGAGTCAAGGTTTGGGCTTGTAACTGCTGATACCCCTCAGAACTGGCGATCGCCGCATAGGTCAGATCCTCCCGGCCGCTATTAAACGCCCTCGTGCCATCCGCCCAAATAATCACCTTTGGCAACTGCTCCGGAGTCAACAATTCCCGAATCACCCAATCCACCACCTTAGCCGTAGCCCCATTAATGCCAAAATTATAAATACTCACATCTTCATAGCCTCGATCGGCCAAATCCTGGCGCAATTGTTGTGGATCGATCCCTCGCAAAGCACGAGAGCTGCCAATAATCAGCACATCCGGCGCACCTTCCTCCAACATCAAGGCATGATAGCGGCCCAAATGCTCATCAATCAGTTGATTATTAAACGTCGGATAGGGAGAGGGAGGACTTAAACAGGAACTCTCAGCACATTCCTCGGATGTCTCCTCCTGATTCTCCAACAAACTCTCATCACTGGCGTTGGCAGGATCTCCCCCGAATCCCAAATATCCGGGAGCGACGGCAGCCTTGGAGGGATTAGGGCCCGCCAGTTGGGTTAATTTGTACCCCAAAAACCAATCGATTTCGACAGTGAGCAATAGACCCAAAGCCGACCAAACCAGAGCAATCATCAATTGAGGACTGAGGCGATCGCGCCAGCGATGGGTGGTGGCCCGGCCCAAACTCGTTCCAGCCTCCTGCACGGGGATGTAGGAAGAGAGGGCCCCAGACATGGGTTCAGGTTCAGTATGGGGAGCTAGGAGACCACTGCGAACCAACCCTTGTTGGAAGCGTTGCACTAAGGAGACTTTAGGACGAAGCTGACTCCCGGTCATGGACTCCGTAAGTAGTTCAGACTCTGGAGCCTTATTCTGAGGTGAAGGGGATTGGCGATTGGTGGCGCTCTCTTTTTCCTGGACAGAATTGGCCCGCCCATCGGAACTGGGGGAGAGGGGAGAGTCTCCCCATCGATGGGGAGTGCGATCGAGGGCGATTAAATCCCCCACATAGGCGCTACTGGCGGCAAATTCTGGGGGGGCTTCGGGAACCAATCGTTTTCTCGACTTAAAGTCAACCCCGTAGTTCCAACGGGGCATTTTTTGACCCGCTCTGCGTCCATACACCCGCACTCCGGAAAGATTGGGAATTTTCAGTTGCCGCAGGAATTTAGCGACTAAGGGCCCGACTTGCCGTTGATTGGGACAAACTGGAGCATCACTCATCACATGCACCAGGTCTTGTTTGTGCAGCAGTTGAATGCGAATGCCTCCGGTACTCAGTTGTTGATCGATTTCCGGGTTGAGCAAACGGTTAAGCAGAAATTTGAGGGCCACTTGATGGCCGCTTTGGGCTAGTTCTAGGGTGGATGGATGGAGATCGGTATCGGTTTTGGCTGGCAGATCCAGCCAATCGACCCAGGCGGGGGTTGATTTATTGTTCAGGTGACCGTAAATGGTGACTGCGTGGATACCTTGGGGGGCGATCGCATCCAGGAGGGTTTGAAGTTTGTGGGCGATCTGGCTCTGATCGGGAACCGTTGCCCCGCGACAAAACAAGTGTAGGGTGGATTCTTTGAGAATTGCGGAAATATGCAGTTGGTTGTCTGGGGCTAAAACTTGGTCAATCAGCCGATTAATGGCAGGTACATCTCCCCATCGTGCCCATTGATGGAGCATCACCGAGCGGGGAGTCAGATCCACCAGCAACACCCAATCTGGGGAGGGTTCGCCATGAACTTGACAGGCGATCGCCGCATCTCGAAAGCCCGATAGCTCTAATTCCCGCAGTTGTCCGGCAATTTTCGGCCCGAGGAGACTAGAATCGGGGCTATAGTTGCTGTAAATTCCCACATGGAGTCGCTTAAATGCGGTGTCCAGATGGTTGTGGCGTTTGAGGGTTTTCACCTTCACCTTGACTCCAATTCCCAGGGGACTGAGGCTTTCACTCAGATACCGGGCGATCGCATGGGGATTTCCTTCCGCCGCCAAGTTACGATTGGAGACCACCATCTCCCTCGGAGAACTGTTCTTAACCGGAGCTGCTACCGCAGAGCCAGCCCCTGGTGTGGCGATCGCTTGTTCGGGACTGGCTGTCAACGGGGCTTCTGGGGAGGGTGGCCGATTTTCTGGGGGGCGATCGTTCGTCGAACCCTTAGTCAACGTACTCAGATCCAGTTGTTTTGTCCATTCTGGATAATTGGGCCCGCTCACTCGGCCATAAATCCAGACTTGGTAAATGGGAGGCTGATCGGCTGGCAATAGAGTCTCTAGGGCGGTTTCGGATAACCCTTCCTGTAAGCGAGATATTACCCACTCTGGTGAAGGAGCATGGGGGGCACTCTCACAAAGGATATGGAGAATATTACCCCGTACTCGGACTTTCACCTTTCCCCCTTCTGGGCCTATCCGATCTTGGGCCCATTGGGATACAGTTGTCCAAGTCCCGATTGTGTGAGTAGAATTCATGGGCGGCATAGGGAAGATGACATCAAGGGGGAGTGGGAAGAGTAAGACCCGTCTCCATGCATGGTATTACACAATGGGAGGGAATAGAGGATCATGCTATTATAAGGCAACGTTTTCAGGATTGACTGAGCTAGTCCCAAGGGATAAGAATTCCTAGGGGTATAGAGATGAACTCCCATCAGCTCGATCTGGCCCATTGTGGAATTTTCCGGTCGCGATTAGACTTGGCCATTAAATCGTTGGAGATCCCATTACTTTATATCGCTTAACAAAAAGAATATGCAACCTTCTGCTCCCCTTGACTCTCATCAAGAGGCTTCTCCTGCCTTCCCTCAAGCTGGGTTATCTGTGGTTTTAAGTTTATCAACTGTGCCGGTGGTTCTTGGCGTTTTGGCCCTCAAGCATATGAGCCAATTTTGGCAAACCGTCGGTCAAGATTCAGAAGAAATTTTTCGCGGCGATCGCCTGCCCTTACTCACCGAACCTCCCCAGAGTTCCCCCAACTCCACTCCTCCAACCTAACTAAAACGAAAAAGCCTAAACCACTCAGAGTCAAAAAACAGTTCATTATGGACAGTTTGTTCCCCCTATCCCCTTGACAATCAAAACAAGACCAAGCACCCGCAGATATTGATCCATTTGATTAGATCAATCCCCCTCCCATTAAAGCAACCTTCACCCCCTAGAATGGTTGAGTACCACTAGCTGGATAAGAATTCGATGAGTTCAACACTTCACCCCTCAAACCCTAGCTTTAGTTCCTTATCGGTTAATGGTTCGCCCTCCTCCTCCGATGAAGTCGTGGCGAGTCTAACCTCCGAGTTGCTTTTGCGTCACCGTCTCAAATTAGTCGAACAGTTGTGGGAGTCAGTTCTCGAACAAGAATGTGGCAGTGAGTTGATCGCCTTAATTAAGGAGATGCGTAACCTCTGTTCTCCAGAAGGTCAAGCCCCCAATGTGGTCAACCCTCAAACCCAAGCCCTAATTGAAAATTTAGATCTGAGAGCCTCCATTCGAGCCACAAGAGCCTTTGCTCTCTATTTCCAGCTCATTAATATCGTTGAACAGCACTATGAGCAAAGGGGACAACAACAGCAATATTGGGATTCTCCTGGTGGCGCTCCTGAGTCCTCATCGGACTCCGACGGAGAACAACCGCAGCGATCGGCCCCAGAACACATTAAACCAAAACCCTGGAGTGGAAATCTCAGTAAAATCCGTCGCGATCTAGGGGCATTTCACGCCCTATTTCCGAAATTAAAAGAACTCAATGTACCCCCCGGACAGATTCAAGCGTTAATTAATCAACTCGATATTCGCTTAGTCTTTACCGCCCATCCCACGGAAATTGTCCGCCATACCATTCGCGATAAGCAACGGCGGATTGCTAAATTGCTGCAACAACTGGATCAGTGGGAAGAAGGACTGGTGGCCACCCAGGGCAACTCAACCCCGATTCCCTCAGCCGTAGCCAACAAAATTAATGAAAAAACAGAACAACTGCGCCAAGAAATTCGCCTCTGGTGGCGTACCGATGAATTGCATCAATTTAAGCCTAGGGTATTAGATGAAGTGGATTATACCCTTCACTATTTTGAAGAAGTTCTCTTTGATGCCATTCCCAAACTCTATCAGCGACTCAAACAAGCCCTAAATGCTACTTTCCCCACCTTAACTCCCCCCCGATATAACTTTTGTACCTTTGGATCTTGGGTGGGATCGGATCGCGATGGCAATCCTTCGGTTACTCCTTCAGTCACCTGGCAAACCGCTTGCTACCAGAGAAATTTGGTGTTGGAAAAGTATATTCATTCCATCAAACACCTCATCAATGTACTGAGCTTGTCCTTGCACTGGAGCGATGTGCTGCCAGAATTGTTAGAATCTTTGGAACAAGACCAGCAGCAACTTCCCATCGTTTATGAGCAGTTGGCGATTCGCTATCGACAGGAACCCTATCGTCTCAAGCTCTCGTATATTCTCAAACGCTTGGAAGAAACCCGCGATCGCAACCTGCAATCGGAAATCCAAGTCACCCATCGGCCCATGATCGGTCAAGATGGTAAACCCAAGTTTCCCGAAAGTAATGTCACCACCCACAGCTATCTATCAAGCGATAAATTCTTAGCCGAACTGCAATTAATTCATCGCTCCTTAACCGAAACTGGTTTCTATTGTCGGGAACTCGAAGATCTGATTTGCCAAGTAGAAATTTACGGGTTTAATCTGGCCCATTTGGATATTCGTCAAGAAAGCTCTCGCCATAGTAGCGCCTTGAACGAAATTACCGAATACTTGCGGCTTTTACCCAAACCCTATGATGAGTTGACCGAAGAAGAGCGGGTGCAATGGTTAGCCACAGAACTGCAAACCTTGCGCCCCCTGATTCCTGGAGAATTACCCTTCTCAGAAAGCACCTGCGAAACCATCGATACCCTACGCATGGTTCGTCAACTGCAACAGGAGTTTGGCCAGGGAATCTGTCAGACCTACATCATTAGCATGAGTAATGATGTGAGCGATATCCTCGAAGTGTTGTTGTTGGCCAAAGAAGCAGGACTCTACGATCCGGCCACAGGCATCAGTAATTTACAAGTGGTTCCCCTGTTTGAAACGGTGGAAGACCTAAAACGAGCGCCAACCGTGATGAAATCCCTGTTTGAATTAATGCCTTATCGGGCTGCGATCGCGGGGGGATATGAAGCCTTAAAGTTGAAAAAACCCGCGTTGCAAGAAATCATGCTCGGTTATTCCGATAGTAATAAAGATTCGGGTTTCTTAAGTAGTAACTGGGAAATTCATAAGGCACAGAAAGCCCTAGAACAGATTGCTTCACCCTTTGGGGTAGAACTGCGGATTTTCCATGGTCGAGGGGGTTCAGTCGGTCGGGGCGGTGGCCCAGCCTATGAAGCGATTTTAGCCCAACCGAGCCGGAGTATTAATGGGCGCATTAAAATTACGGAGCAGGGAGAAGTGTTAGCTTCCAAGTATTCCCTACCAGAGTTAGCGCTGTATAACCTGGAAACGATTACCTCAGCCGTGGTGCAAGCGGGGGTACTCGGCAGTGGTTTTGATGATATTGACCCCTGGAATGAGATTATGGAAGAGTTGGCGATTAAGGCGCGATCGCACTACCGCGCTCTGATCTACGAACAACCGGATTTTATCGACTTCTTCCACTACGCCACCCCCATCCAGGAAATTAGCCAACTGCAAATTAGCTCCCGTCCCGCTCGTCGCGGAGGAGGCAAAAAGAAAGGCCTTTCCGGACTGCGAGCCATTCCTTGGGTGTTTAGCTGGACACAGGCTCGCTATTTACTGCCCAGTTGGTATGGGGTAGGCACGGCCCTACAGGACTTTATCGATCAGGAACCAGAAGAACATCTGAAACTGCTGCAATATTTCTATTACAAATGGCCCTTCTTCAAGATGGTGGTCTCGAAAGTAGAAATGACCCTTTCTAAGGTGGATCTGCATATTTCCCGGCACTACTTGGAACAACTCTGTCCCCAAGAGGAGTTCGGACGACTCGAACAGGTGTTTGAGCAAATTAAAGAGGAGTTCCATCGGACTTCTAAAGTAATTTTGGCAATTACGAGCCATGAAAGGCTTCTGGATGGAGACCCCACTCTTCAGCGATCGGTTCAGTTACGCAATGGTACGATTATTCCATTAGGCATGTTACAAGTCTCTCTGTTAAGCCGCCTGCGTCAACATAATAGTGGCAGCTCCTCTGGGGTCATTTCTCGCTATAGTAAGGGCGAATTACTTCGAGGCGCTCTGCTCACCATTAATGGTATTGCGGCGGGAATGCGAAATACCGGTTGATCTTTGGGCGTTGATCCGGGGTGCAAGGAGAGAGAACAACCGCTCTCTCCTCTACTGGGACAAGGTGTTATATCAAGCCCGCTTGTTCATGTCCGCGAAGCGGAAATACCCTAATTAGGGAGGTAGGGAAATTAAGGAGCTAGGGAGCGAGACGCTCCCACTCCTTAATATTAACGTCAGTTTTGGGAGTGCAGGCATCTTGCCTGCTCATTCTCCCTATATAGCAAACCTAAATGAGTTATGTAATGATTGTTACTCAACACTTTGGGCGAAAGAACACTAAGCCACTGTAAAGGGCAAAGGCGCGATCCCAATCGGTTTCTGCTCTGCGGAAAATATCAATATGGGGGCGAATTTCTCCGAACAGATTCCTAGAATCGGCCACAATTTTAGCTTCCTGTAAGACGGTTTCTGCAAACGGGGTGAAATCTGACCAAAGGGGAGTTTGGGGAAGAGAGGTAACCATCACTTGCATTAAGCTATTCCACTGAAGACGGGCACTCAGTTGCGATCGCGGAATATCTGGGGGAAGAATGCCCACACTACGATGAAATTCAAAGGAGCGATCGCAAAACCGTAACAGACAGTTTCTCTGAGGAAGATGCAAATCGCACAGATAAACATAATCTTGGGTACGTTCTACCCTCTCCGGTTTTCCTTTACCATCCAACATTACCACCGATTCAAAAATAGGTAAATTACCTGTTACGCGCTGTGCCACTTCTGACCATTCAAAACTCAAAGTTCCCAACTGATTCGATTCATCATGGCACATAAGACTCACGGATTTTCCCAGTTCCGAAATGGACTGTACTCGGAACACCCGGAGCTGTTCAATTTTCTCTAAATTCACCCAAAACGCCGGAATGCCCACCGATCGCAATTCTTCACCATAAACCCCCAACTCGCCAATATTCCCCGTGCGATGCAAACGCCAAAACCGCCCAGGGAGTTGCCGTTGGGCGCTATAGGAATCTAGGTTCATGATCCGGGCAAACTCTTTGGCCGCCGCTTTACGCGCTTCTCCGACTACTGGTTCTATAATTAATAAACCCGGTTTCGCTTGGTTGGGATCTTTTGTCGCTTGGGCGATCGCCTGTTGCCGTCTCTGCTGCTCTTGAGCCTCTTTTTGGCTTTGCAGGCGTTGCAGTCCCGAACGAGCTTGAGAAACAATTTTCGGATGTTCCGCTTTCCGTAATAATTGCCGATAAATGGGTTCAGCCAAATCTGGCTTTCCCCGTTCCTCGTATAACCGTCCAGCGTACAACCGCCCCCAAGGATTTTGGGGTTCTTTTTGCAAGAAACTCTTCAGCAAGTTCTGAGCAGTGCGATAATCCTTACGTTCAAAGGCTTTAGCAATTTGATCGAGCATGGTGGGGGAATGGGGGAATGGGGGAATCTTCCTGTACCCCTATCTTTAGGTCTTGGGAAGTGCGAGCGTCTCGCTCGCTACAAATCAAAAACGAGCTATAACACTACCGATTTAAACTTAAATTTAAAGCCAACAGCGAGCAAGATGCTCGCACTACTGGCTGTCACTCATTTTAGCCCAGTTACGCCCTAGCCACTTCCCCCAACACCCGGTTGAGTTTGCCACTAACGTAGCCTTCTAAGTCGAGGGTGATATAGAGGAAGCCAAAGCTCTGGAGCTGTTTCACCAGTTCCGGTAAGTCTGTGGACAGGACAAAGGATTGAATCTGTTCGGGAGGGAGTTCAATGCGGGCAGTTTCTCCTTCAGAGCGTACCCGCACTTGAGTTAAGCCCAGTTGCCGTAAATAGCGCTCGGCTCGCCCTACCCGTTGCAGTTTCGAGAGGGTAATTTCTTCGCCGTAGGGAAAGCGCGAGCTTAGACAAGGTTGAGCGGGTTTATCCCACCAGGGAAGTTCTAGGTATTTGGAGAGTTCCCGCACTTCTGCTTTGGTTACTCCAACTTCTGCTAAAGGCGATCTAGCTCCCCGCTCTTTTGCCGCTTTAATTCCGGGGCGATAATCCTGTAAATCATCCCCATTTACCCCATCGATCACATAGGGATAGCCCCAAGCTTGGGCTAGGGGTTTGAGGGTATCATGGAGTTCGCTTTTACAAAAATAGCAACGGTTGACCGGATTAGACGTATAGTTGGGATTGTCCATTTCGTGGGTTTGGACAATTTTATGGGGAATTCCGATCGCCGCCGCCTGTACTTTTGCGTCCTCTAAATCTTCCGGTAACAGGGAGGGAGATTCGGCAGTGACAGCTAGGGCGCGATCTCCCAGGCGATCGTAAGCAATTTTCGCCACCAACGTACTATCAATTCCCCCAGAATAGGCAATCAGCGCCCGATCCATGTCAGTAAATAAGGTTTGTAGACGATTGAGTTTTTCCCGGATATCCATATTCTATTCGTTTCACCCTTAGTCAATATACTGGTATACTGGTTTCGACTCCACGATCTCTAGAATAATCGATTATCGTCTCCTCCCTAGTCCCCTAATCTATAGGGGCGGGTTTGAAACCCGCCCCTACAACCCCCGTATTAATCGTTTCCAATAATTGGTAAGGGCAAAAAATGTTTCGCCCCTACTGTGCGTTCACTACAACTCTTTCACACTCGAAACGAGTTGATTCACCATGTCCTTAGCGCTACCGAAGAGCATCATGGTTTTATCTTTATAGAACAACTCATTATCAACCCCGGCAAAGCCTGTATTCAAACTGCGCTTAATCACAATGGTATGCTTGGCGCGGTCTACTTCTAGAATGGGCATCCCATAAATGGGGCTATCCTGATTACTGCGAGCGGCAGGATTAACGACATCATTGGCTCCAATGACTAAGGCGACATCGGTTTGGTCAAATTGAGGATTGATGTCATCCATATCATAGAGTTGGTTGTAGGGAACATTGGCTTCTGCTAAGAGGACGTTCATATGTCCCGGCATCCGTCCGGCTACGGGATGAATGGCATATTTGACTTCAACCCCTTGTTTTTCGAGTAAATCGGCTAATTCCCGGACGACATGCTGGGCTTGGGCGACTGCCATGCCATAGCCGGGAACAACGACGACGGATTTGGAATAGCCGAGCATCATGGCTCCTTCTTCTGAGTCGATGCTGTGAACGGTTTGTTGTCCTGCGCTTCCAGAACTACCGGCGCTACTGGTTCCTTCAGAGGTTCCAAAGCCACTGAAGAGAACGTTGGTGAGGGTGCGGTTCATGGCTTTACACATGATTTGGGTGAGGATTAAGCCGGATGCTCCGACTAATGCACCGGAGATAATCAGCACGTTGTTCATGACGACAAATCCGGCGGCACTGGCGGCTAAACCCGATAGGGAGTTGAGCAGGGAAATGACTACGGGCATGTCACCGCCGCCGATGGGAATGACGAATAGAATCCCTAGGAGTAGGGCTATTCCGGTCATTACGAGGAAGATGGGGGCGTTGATGGAGTCGTAGAGTAAATAGCCGGTTGTGCCGAGGAAGGCGATCAGCAGCAGGATGTTAATGGGTTGTTGGAGGGGAAATTTAATCGGCGCTCCGGTGAGTAAGCCTTGGAGTTTTCCGAAGGCGATGAGAGAACCGGTGAGGGTAACGCCACCAATGAAGACACTGAGAATGATGGAGAGGTTGGCATCGATGGGAATGGGTTGCTGCTGGTTTAAGCGCCGCCAAAATTCGGCGATCGCCACTAACGCAGATGCAGCCCCACCTAATCCATTAAATAAGCCTACCATCTGCGGCATGGCCGTCATGGCGACTTGTTTGGCGGCGATCGCCCCAATCAGGGAACCAATAATAATCCCCACTAGGATTAGTTCATAGTTGAGAACCTGTTGATCGAGCAGGGTAACGACAACGGCGAGCAACATGGCAATGGAGGCTAATAAGTTCCCATTGCGAGCGGTTGCTGGAGAACCGAGTTGTTTCAATCCAATGATAAACAGGGATGCGGAAAGCAGATAAACCAGTTGAATCCCTGTGGGTAAATATTCTGTTAATGCTGTCATTTTGCTAATAGGGAATAGGGAATAGGGAACAGGGAATAGGGAACAGGGAATAGAAAATCCCCCTATCTCCCTATCTTCACGATCAAGCTTCTTTCTTCTTGAACATTTGCAACATGCGATCGGTGACCAAAAAGCCGCCTACCACGTTGATGGTGGCGCAGACAACGGCAATCAGGCCGAGGATGACGCTAATGCTGAGGGTGCGATCGCCGGCCACAATTAAGGCCCCAATTAAGGCAATTCCAGAAATAGCATTCGCCCCGGACATCAAAGGAGTGTGCAGGGTGGGCGGAACTTTGGTAATCACTTCAAAGCCCGCAAAACTGGCCAGCACAAAGACAAATAGAGCGCCGATTAATGATTCTGTCATGATTTGAGTAATGAGTAATGGGTCAACGGTTGCCCTCATCCCCCAGCCCCTTCTCCCACGGGAGAAGGGGAGTAAAGTCCCTCTCCCGTGGGAGAGGGATATAGGGAGAGGGCATTTCCAACAAGTTTAAGAAGGGGAGTAAAGTCCCTCTCCCGTGGGAGAGGGATATAGGGAGAGGGCATTT